>DAOVQV010000287.1 GCA_030628445.1 Phycisphaerae bacterium
ATCCGCGATGTCGTTTTTATTCCTACGACTTCCCACGTGTTAGCCCTTCGTCTGCATCAAGTGTCGCGGCGGCCGCTGAACGCCCGCGCCTCCCTGATCGACATGCCTATTGTTGTGGTATTCTCGCGCACCTCAAGCGACAAATCCCACCCGTTGGGCGGGCGCTATCCTTTTTTCAAAGAACGGCTGCTGGGTGTTCCAGGCTCTCGGCCGCTCTGATATGATGCTCGCCGGAGGTATATGGAAGTGATGATACGGAACGCTTGCATTGTCATTCTTGCAGTCGTGCTGGGCGGAGGCCCTGCGGCGATGTCCGAGAGGATCGACCTGGGGCGGCACTGGGACATATCGACGGCGACGCAGAAGAACACCGCTTTTCGCAAGAAGATCTGCCTGAACGGGTTTTGGCAGTTCAGCGTGCTATCGGTAAGCGGTACGGAGCCTTTGGGGCGGTGGGGTTACATGAAGGTCCCCGGCGGGACGCGGATGCAATTCGTCGTCCACGACGCCGATCGAAAGGTCGACCCTGAAGCCACCGAAAAGATGGCGACCAGTCCGTTCGCCCTTTACCGCCGCACGTTCCAGCTCGATGACACCTTCGCCGGAAAGAAGATCCACCTGTATGTGGCGTACCTGTGGCACACCGGGACGATCTACGTCAACGGACAGCAGATCGCCACTATTGTCCCGGCCGAAAGCATCGCCAAACGCACCGTGGATATTACCGACGCGGTCAAAATCGGCGCTGAGAACGAGGTCAAGATCCTCGTTTGCAACGAGCCTGTAGAAAAGCCCAAAACCCAAAAGGACCACCAGGCCGGTATATGTGACGACGTCTGGCTGCTGGCGGGCCCCGCCGGGCCGCGAATAGAGAAACTGCGCATCTGGACTAGCGTCGAGAACCGAAAGCTTCACCTGAAGCTTCGCCTCGCCGATGTCGCCGACCGGAAGCTGACGGTCTCGGGGAAACTTCTGGAGCATCTGACGCGCCGCGGTAAGTCCGGCCGGGCGGTCCTCCAGATTCCATCGCAGCGCCTCAGGTTCGGCGCTGTCGGAATCGCCGAGGTGGAGGTGGATTTATCGCCCTATTGGGACGAGCTGAGGCTTTGGAACTTCGAGGATCCTGCCCTGTACGATCTGGTTTTGGACCTGGCGGCCGACAGCGAGCCGGTCGATCAGGTCGCACAGAGGATCGGGCTGCGCGAGACGAAGATCATCGCCCATCAGTTCTATCTGAACGGGAAGCTGACCCACGCTCGCGACCTGTACAAGTTCTTCGAGAAGCACGGTCGGCGGCGGTACGCCCAGGTCGCCGACGTCCGCGCCTTCCGCAAGTACGTCCGCATGTACAAGCGCGCCGGGTGGAACCTGTCCCACAGCTTCAGCGCCTACGAGCCTTACCTGGACACCGTGCTGGACGTGATGGACGAAGAGGGGCTGATGTATTACCCGCTGATCATGGGCGTCAGCGGGTATACGTCCATCAAGAAAGACCCCCAGATGTTCCGCAAGATAACCGAGGCGATAGACCACTTCGGGAACCACCCGTCCGTTATCTTCTGGAGCATGTTCACCACGGGCGGGTTTCGCACGGAAGAGAGCATTCGCAATCCGTGGGCCTGGACGCTCGATTACGGCCCGAAATACCCCACGAAGCGCTCCAAGCAGGTCCGGGAGGGCCACGAGGCCTTCTTCGAGCACATCAGGAAGTGCGACCCGACCCGCCCGGTTATGTTTGGAACGCTGACCAATTTCGGTGAAGCGATAACCGGGTTTTACTACCCCAACTTCGGGACGCCCATACAGGAGATCGAATCCTGGCCCGTCAAGTGGTTCGTCTCGCCGGTCCGCAAGGCGCACTGGACGCTGGAATCCACGTTCTATTACCTGGGGTGCTGGGCCGATCAGAAGCTCTGGAAGCACAAAGGGGTTTGGGCCGAGCAGGTCTACGAAAACGCCGCACGCTCGCTGGGCCCGAAGGCGTACACTTCGGGCGCCAACGTAGATCCTTCCCCCAACATCCGCCCGTTTATCAAGCATCCCAGACCCGGCGACAGGCTCGTCGGGGACACCATCATGCACACCGGGCACAATCCCGTCTACCTGGAGAGAATGAACCATTTCGCCACGCGCGTGATGCGCTCCTGGCGGGCGTACGACGTCGCCTGCTGCGGGCTTGGCGATGAACTCGCCATCATGTACGACGTGTTCAGAACCAACGGGAATCGCCAGCTGGCGGTTCATCCGGATTACCGCCTGGCGCTGGAGAAACTCAAGACGCCGGGACCGAAGGTGGATACCGTCCAGCCCTACGAGAAGTTCATCAACCTGACCGAACCGAAGCTGCCCCTTGAGGCCCCGCCGTCGGACATCTACGAGTCGATGCGCGAAAACGCCACCGGTCCGTTCCTGGCGTTTATCGCACACGAGAACGGGAAGCTCGGCTCGTTCACCCGCAAAGACCACGCCTACGCGTCAGGCCGCCAGATCGCCAAGAACATAGTCTTGATTAACGACCACGCCGAGCCTCGCAAGGTGAGTTTCCAGGTCCGCTTCGGCCGCAGCGTCATCAAAGAGGCCGGGATGCTGATGCAGCCAGGTCATATCCAGCTCGTCCGCGTCTCGCTCAAGGCGCCGCAGGTGAAGGTAAGGACCGAGTTCGAGATCGAGCTGACCGCCGAGATCGCGCCCGGCAAGCTCGCCGCTCTGTCCGACTCCGTCGCCGCGGACAGCGTCCATTCCTTCCCCGCCAAGCGCACCCACAGCTTCGCCGTCCAGGTCTTCCCCG
>DAOVQV010000032.1 GCA_030628445.1 Phycisphaerae bacterium
GCGGTCAGGGGCGTGGGGGTGAGGTCACCGAACAGCTCCTCAAGCAGGTCCTGCAGCTCCTGCAATATGTTGCTCAGGTCGCCTAAACCGTCGATTCCCAGGCCCGCCGCGTCGATGGTCGCCGACGGGAGCAGCAGGTTCATCCCGAACACCCCGTCCAGGTCCGCTACGTCCGCGACCAGCACGTCCACGTTCTTCCACACCACGTCGAAACCTTCCTTCGCCGGGATCCGGATCTCGTCGAGTTGGAGGATCGGTACGGTCAGTGCGCCTTCGCCGATCCCGCCGATGATCGACGTCGGCCCGGTGTACCCGGCCATGAATTCGTCCAGACTCACAAGGCCCGGGTCGATCAGCCCAACGCCTTGCGCCTCGGCGAAGCTGATCAGCGTCGAGCCCGATCCCGTGTCGAACAGCCACGGATTACCCGCGCTCGTCAGCACCTGTACGCCATCGTTGTGGGCGATGGTCACGTTGGGGATCATCGGGTTGTCGGCGTGGGAGGGCAGGATTTCCGGCGGCGTCGCCGCCCCTGTCAGGTCGACCAACTGCAAGTCGAAGGTAATGTTGGTCTGCGGTATGGCTGGGTTGCCCGGAGGGAGGAGGTACGTGCTCATCCGGCCGAGCGTGTCCATGGTCGTGGGGTCCATCACCATCGTCCGCTGCGAGATCACCGGCATCCCGACGATGTTGATCGGGTCCACCAGCGTCCCGAACGGACCCAGGTCCAGGATCTCCCCGACGCCGGCCGCCCGGCGCGTCCAAAGGTTGAACTCGCCGTAGTCGTAGAAGTCGCTAAGCTCGATGGAGCTTGCCGTGCCCGGCGTGACGTTGCTCACGCTGACGCCCAGCAGCCGCGTTACGTCGCCCGTCTCCAGCCCCGCGATACCGGTTTCGGTGAACTGCCCCGTGAAATCCGCCGCCCCCAACCCAAGCGACGGTGGGGCCGGGTCGCCTGTGGCCAGCACGTGGCTGATGACGAACCCGGATGCGCCGGTGTCGATGAACGCCTCGAATATCACCGGTTCGCCGCCATCGGTTATCACGACACCGCCGTCCGTCAGCAGCGAATACAGCTCGGGCTGATCGAGTGCGGTGGCGTTGATTTTTGAATATCCAGCCGACGTGATGACGACATCACCGCCCAGGACGGATAGCGGGGCGACAGATAGGACCAAGGCTGCTGCGAGCAGAACAGACCTATTGTTGAGCATTTTTACTTTTTCCTCCGTTGCGTCCCTTCGAGCCGTAAAGTGAGCGATTTCGAGCAGCACCATTATACCCCCCAACCCGGGATTTCGTTGCCGAAAAATCCGCCCACCCCGCCCGGGGTGTCCCGCTGTGGTGCGCTTGACAGGTCGCCCCGGCCGCAATAACCTTACCTCCGGTCAACATCGCCCGGGTGGCGGAATTGGCAGACGCGCCAGGTTGAGGGCCTGGTGGGCTTAGGCCCTTGCAGGTTCAAATCCTGTCCCGGGCAGTGGAAACTCGGGGGGGGGAGATGGGGAGCACGGTCGCCAGGGCGGCACAGACAAGCGTTAAGTGCTCTAGAGATTCGCCAGGCGGTCGGTCTTGTCGCGGAGGATCAGGGCTTCGATCAGCTCGTCCATGTTCCCGGAGATGATTTGCTCCAAGTTGAAGTTCGTCCCTTCCGCCCCCCGACCCTTCAGGCGGTGGTCGGTGCAGCGGTTCTGCGGGAAGTTGTAGGTGCGAATGCGTTGGGACCTGTCGCCCGAACCGATCATGGATTTGCGAGTGGCGGCCTCTTCGGCTACTTGCCGGGTTTTGATCTGCTCGTGCACACGGGCGGCGAGGATTCGCCGGGCCTTGGCGCGGTTCTTGTGCTGGGACTTCTCATCTCGCATCGAGACGGTGATTCCGGTGGGGAGGTGCTCGAGCTTGATGGCGGACTCGACCTTGTTGACGTTTTGCCCGCCGGGCCCGCCTGCCCGCGAGGTGTGCTCCAGAACATCCTTGTCCCAGTCTATCTGGACCTCGAGCGCTTCCGGTTCGCTCAGCACCGCAACGGTTGCGGCAGAGGTGTGGATCCGCCCGGACGCCTCAGTCTTGGGTACCCGCTGGACGCGGTGCCCGCCGCCTTCGTAGCCCAGCCGGCCCCACGCGCCGTCACCCTTGACGTTGACAATCACTTCTCGCAAACCGCCCAGGTCGGTCGGATTCGCCGAGAGGATCTCGAAGCTCCAGCCGCGATTCTCCGCATATCGGCGGTACATGTTCAGCAGGTCGCCGGCGAACAGGGCCGCCTCTTCACCGCCCGTCCCGGCCCTGATCTCCAGCATCACGGAGTTGATCTGCTCGTCGCCCGACATGACCAGCAGGGCCTTGATCTGCTCAAGCGCCGTGTCCAGCCTCTCGCCGAGCGAGTCGACCTCGGTCCGCGCCAGCGCCTTAAGCTCCGACTCGGTATGTTCGTCGGCGAGGATGCTCCTGGCCTCGTCGAGATGGGCGGCGAGTGTCTTGTACTGTCGGTACGGTTCGACGATCCGCTTCAGGCGGGAGTGCTCCTTGGCCACCGCCACGATGCGCGCAGGGTCTGAGGCGACGGCCGGGTCGTTCATCTGCTCCCCCGTCTCTTCGTAACGCCGGACCAGCCCCTCCAGCTTCAAAATCAGGCCTTCTTCCGACATCGCCATTTGACGCACCTTCTTCAGCAGTCATGTGGTTTTGGCTGGACTGACAAAGCAGCTTCGTGCTCGTCGACTGAATCGGTCGCTTCTCTGGTGGACCTGCATACAAAAACGCCGACATTGCATGGGCGGATATCGGCGTTGCGGACCTTCAGTTGCTACTTCTTGTCTGTGTTGTCCTTGCCAGGCTTCTTGAAATAGTCCGTCCCGAATTTCCGCTGGAACTTCTCAACCCGGCCGGCCGTGTCTACGTACTTCTGCTTGCCCGTGTAGAACGGGTGGCAGTTGCTGCAGATCTCGATCTGCAGCTCGCCGATGCGCGTAGAGCGGGTAGTGAACTTGTTCCCGCAGGCACAGGTGACGTTCAGCTCGGAGTATTCCGGATGTATCTCTTTGTTCATGGCGGCACCTCTGTAGCGCCATAGTATAGGGTAGAGGCGCGTGGTTCCGCAAGATGCTCTTACGTTGTTATCGGCTCGGATTGGCCGGTAAGATCAATTACCGTGCCGGTATCGGCCGCTTGGCGAGCCTTGAGGGCGACCTCCGTGATGCGGAACGACTCTTCCGGCGAGATAAGGCACTGACCGGTTCCCTTCAGAGATTCGACGAAACCTGCGAACAGATTCTCCTCCGGTGGTAAGGGTACATCCTGAAGGTCCGTCGGGGTCATCAGATGCACCTTTGTGCCCTCGGCGACGACCTCGACGATTCCTTCGCTTCCGGCGACTCTCAGCCGGTCGTCCCCGTGTTTGCGCTGCACCCCGTCGGACCATGGCCGAAGGTAATCGAACCATATCACCGCGTGCCCGCCGCCGGTCAGTTCCAGCAGAATCCCGCCGTTATCTTCCATCCCCGGATGCGTGGGGCGGGTCCGGTTTGAGTGCATCGCCGCAACGCGGGTGTAGTCCTCGCCGGTGCAGTAGCTGATGAAATCCAGCGCGTGGATCGCCTGCCACGGTATCGATCCACCGTAGGTTCGGCGCTGCTTGTAGAAATCGTCGCGTTTCTTGAACGGGTACGACTTCTGGGCCCCCGCCAGGACGGCCCGGCCGATCCTCCCTGCGGCGATGAGCCGGCGGACGGCGAGATAGCTCGGTTCTGCCCGCATACCCATGTGTGCGGCGATGCGGACCTTACTTTTTGCCACTGCCTCGCGCAAGGTAGCAAGGTCTTCAAGTGTTGTCGCCAGCGGTTTCTCGCTGACGATGTGAGATCTGCGTTCGGCGGCAGCTGTGGACACTTCGGCGATTCGATACAGCGGCATGAAGACGCCGACGATGTCGGGTTTTACCTCGTCCAGCATTTTGCGGTAATCGTCGTAAATGGGCATGTCGTGCGAAACGATGTCGGTAAGCGTGGTGAACTTGAGCGGATCGTCGTCTCCCCAGCGTGCTGCCGCGACGAATTCAACGTCCGCGCACTTGGAGGCGCTCTTGATCAGAGCGTTGCAGTGTCCGTATCCGCCCGCGAGTGCGAGTTTCATCATGGGTCTGCCTGCCTTTCCCGGTTCTGGGACCGGCTGCGTGGTCGGGAAGCTCAGTGGTTCTTGAGTCAGCGATGCTTTTTATAACGGCCCCGTTGCTGCGCCGCTATAGAATATGCGGCCTATGAGCAGCGACCTTGAGGATTTTTGGGCCACTTGCCAGCACCGCCGGGGTGGGAGGATTCTCTATTCCGCGTCGTTCACGCCTGACCTTCAGCGGCGCCTTTGCGAGCACATAGGAGGCCGGGACATAGCAGCCCATTACGGGTTTTTTTCGCCCGTCCGGGTCCAGGTAAGGCGCCCTGAGGCCCTGGGCGAGTTGGATTACTCATCCTACTGGGATGGCGTGGAGTTGCCGGAAGGCACGACGATCAACGAAGACGGCGTGGCGCAAGTGCCCAGCGGGTTTTACCACTTCTACAAATATGTCTCCCCGCTGCGAGATGCCAAAAGCATCGGCGAGATGGAGAACTACCCGCTGGACGACATGTCCCAGTGGGATTCTTCTTACATGGGCCCGATCGTAGACGACGCTCACGCTCGGGGTTTGGTCGTCACCGGCTTTGCGGGGCACATGTACGAGACGGCGTGGCAGATTCGCGGGTACGAGCAGTTTCTGATGGACATGATCGAGCGGCCTAGCTGGGCGGAGTGCTTGCTGGAGCGGATCGCGCGGCAGAACATGGTCCGCGCAGTCGCGTTTGCAAAGGCCGGCGTCGATCGGATTCGCACCGGCGACGACGTAGCCAATCAAAAAGCGATGATGTTCGCGCCCAGGTTGTGGCGGAAGATGATCCACTCGCGTTGGGCGCGAGTATGGGCGGCCGCAAAGCGAATCAACCCCAACGTCCAGATCTGGTACCACAGCGACGGGAATATAACGGAGGTAATCGGCGAGCTGGTCGAGGCGGGGCTGGACATACTCAATCCCGTCCAACCGGAGTGTCTGGACATCGACGCAATTCACGCGCGTTTCGGCGATAGGCTGACTTTCGACGGGTGCGTGGGGACGCAATCGACCATGCCGTTCGGCTCACCCGCCGACGTGCGGAGGCGCGTAAAGGAGCTTATCGACAAATACGGTCGAAACGGCGGGTTGATGATCGCGCCCACGCACGTGCTTGAACCGGAAGTTCCAATCGCCAATATCGAGGCATTCGCCGAGGTGTGTGGCGAGTATGGCAGCTTCCGGTAGCTCCTAGGTAAAGACGACGGAGGCGTATCCGACGGTCGTATCGTCCGGGTCGTTGGGATACATCTCGTGGACCACCTCGTAGCTGTTCGTGTACGCCAGGGTCAGGGCTTCTGTTGCGCCCATGACCTTGCATGCGGCGATCGTTGCGGCGATGGCGCCGGCGCCGCAGGCGTTTCCACGAGCGGCGGCCTCGGAGATGACCTTATCGGCCTGCAATTGCTCTATCAGATCGAGCATCCTTCGATCGTTGTTCTTGGTCCACTGGACCCCCTCGAGGCCGCGGCCGCCCGGGGCGGGGAAATGACCGGCGTGGTGGGTCAGGTCCGTACTGCCCAGCACGCACACGCCTTCAAAGCCGTCGGCGAGAACTTTCCCGACGGCCCGGCCGATATCGACGGCCTGTTGGATGGGCGGGACCGCCACGGGGACGATCTTGATCTGTGGCGCCAGCACTTGCAGCAGCGGGATCTGGACCTCCAGCGAATGCTCCATCGCGTGGGCCTGAGGATTGGCGCGGAGAATCTCGCCGGATTCCAGGATCGCCGAGGTGAGCTGCTCGTCGATGGGGACATCGCCCAGAGGTGTGCGCCACGTTCCCGAATCGTACACTTCCCCGGTCCGGACCGCACCGGTATGGTCCGCTCCGAACAGCACCACCGTCTCCAGAGGGCAAGTCGCCAACGCCTTCAGCGTCAGCGCAGCGACCTTCCCCGAGTAGACCCACCCGGCGTGGGGGACGAGCCCGCCGTAGAGGACCGGCGGTAAGTCCCCGGGTAACTGCGAGGCGTCGATGAGCTTCTCGGCGTGGTGCCTGCAGGATTGCGGCGAGCTTTCGTAAAACGTCCCGGCACGGACGGGCTGGCGGATGTTCATCGTCTGTCTCCCTGACGAACTGATGAAAAGCGCCTGGCTAGTAGGCGCAGGTAATTATATCATCACCGCGATGCAACGGACATCTTGACGGCGGTTTCCTGAACACTTCCGATCAGTCCGGTTCTTCGCCTGAGCTGGTAAGCAGCGGGTGCCCAGAGCGACAGGATAAAGGTAAGGGAAAAGCAGTTGTCTCTGCCCAGCGCCAAACCGTGGGGTTCGCTCAGTTGGCCGAACCGTATCAGTATTTTCCGCCTGCTGATGGTCGGACCCTTCATCGTGCTGCTGATGAACCAGCGTCAGTGGACCGGCGCGAGATACGTAGCGTTGATTATCTTTCTTGCCATGGCTGTCTCCGATCTTATCGACGGTGTGCTGGCACGAAGGCTCAACGCCAGGACCCGCATGGGGGCGATATTGGACCCCCTGGCCGATAAGGCTCTGATAATCTGTGCCGCGGTCTTGCTGTCGTTGAAAGACTCATCCGTCCCGGGCGCGCAGCTGCCGAACTGGATCGTGGTGGCCGTTGTGGGCAAGGACCTGTGGGTGATCGTCGGATTCATAGTGATATACTTGGTTACGGACCGGCTTCGCGTGCGGCCGACGCTGGCTGGTAAGGCCTGTACGGCCGGTCAATTGATCATGGTGGCGTGCGTACTCGTAAGTCCCGATTTCAATCGCCTGGGATACCAGATCGGGACGCGACTTGCGACGGTGACCACATGGGGCGTCACCGTCCTTTGCGCCCTGGCCGTTATCAGTTACACTAGGTTGGGGTTGAGCTTTGTCGCCCAGGAAGACAAACCCCTTGAACACAATACCCACGACGAACGGATGCCCAATGAGCCCGATAGACCAAATACTCGATGAATTGCGTGCGGGTCGGATGATCGTCCTGGTGGACGATGAGTCGCGAGAGAACGAGGGGGATCTCGTCCTGGCGGCCCAGAAGGTAACACCCGATGCGATCAACTTCATGGCCCGCTTCGCCAGAGGGATCATCTGCCTCCCGATGACCAGCGCCAAGGCCGATCAGCTTGCGCTGCATCCGCAGGTGATGAACAACACGGCGCTGCACGGGACGGCATTTACGGTTTCCGTTGATGCGGCCACCGCCGTCACCACCGGTGTATCGGCGGCCGATCGGGCCAGGACCGTCGAAGTGGCGTCCCGCGACGACGCTCACCCGGACGATCTGGTTCGTCCGGGGCACGTCTTCCCGCTGCGGGCACGCGATGGGGGTGTGCTGGTCCGTGCGGGTCAGACCGAGGGGGCGATCGACCTGGTCCGTCTTGCGGGCCTGAAGCCTATGGCCGTGATCTGCGAGATCATGAACGAAGACGGGACGATGGCCCGGAGGGACGATCTGGAGAAGTTCTGCCTGCAGCACGGAATGAAGATGTGCTCCGTGGCGGATATCATCCGCCACCGGCTCAGGTCCGAGAAGCTTATTGAGCGGGCCGTTGAGATTGACCTCCCGTTGGAAGAAGGCGAGTTCCATCTGATCGCCTACACCTCCGTCGTCGACCCCGAGCCGCACATCGCCCTTTGCGCCGGCGGGGTCGGTAAGCTCGACAAGACCGGTAAGCCCATCCGCCATGAAGAGCCCGTCCTGGTTCGCGTTCACAGCGAATGCCTGACTGGCGACGCCTTCCGTTCGCTGCGGTGCGACTGCGGCCCGCAGCTTACCGAGGCGCTGAGGCGGATCACAGAGGTCGGCAAGGGCGCCCTGGTGTACGTGCGTCAGGAGGGGCGCGGGATTGGCTTGATCAACAAGCTGCGGGCCTACAAGCTGCAGATGGAAAAGGGGCTGGACACGGTGGAGGCAAACCTGGACCTGGGCTTCGAGGCCGACCGGCGAGATTACGGGATCGGGAACCAGATTCTGCGCGACCTGGGCCTTACCAAGCTGCGAATTATGACGAACAACCCGCGGAAGATATACGGGTTGGAGGGTTTCGGGCTGCGGATCGTGCAGCGCGTCCCGCTTCAGATTCCCGCCCACAAGACCAATCGCCAGTACCTTCAGACCAAGAAGGACAAGCTGGGACACATGCTGGATAACCTTTAGAGCGACTCAACGCTTCTCTGCCCCCCTCCCAGCGCGGCTGCGGGTTCGCCGGTTTCCCGCCCCAGTTCCTCTGGCCTCCTGCTGATGTCGGCGTTAAACTCTCTGCGGAATGTCCGTGTCCGTATGCGAACAGTTCCCGTTTGTCTACAAGAGGCGCAGATGCCGGGTGTGGTTTGTCTAGGCGAGTTGCTGGTTGATTTCTGTGCGGATCGCCCTGACGTCGGTCTGGACGGGGCCTGCACGTTTACCAGGGCGCCGGGCGGAGCACCGGCGAACGTGGCGGTGGGTGTGGTTCGCCTGGGCGAATCGGCCGGTTTCGTCGGGGCGGTCGGCGACGATCCTTTTGGCGACTTCCTGGAGGCGGCGCTTCGTAAGGAGGGCGTGGATACCTCGTTTCTTATCAAGACCGACTCTGCACGCACGTCCCTGGCGTTTATCGCCGCACGCAGCGATGGGCGCAAGGACATCACTTTCTATCGCAACCCCGGAGCGGATATGTGCCTGGCGGCTGAGCACATCGACACTTGGTATATCGGCTCGGCGGAGGTTTTGCACTTCGGATCCATCAGCCGGATCGACGAGGGCCCGCGAGCGGCCACCGACAGGGCCCGGCGCCTGGCGGCCGAGGCGGGGGCGCTGATCAGCTACGACCCGAACTACCGCCCGTCGCTTTGGGCTGCGCCCGATCTGGCCCGCAAGCGGATATTGGAGAGCCTGGCCGGGACGAACGTCGCCAAACTGAGCGCCGAAGAGTGGGAGTTCATAACCGGTGCGGAGGATTTTGCCGAAGGGGCGGGCCTGATCCTTCAGATGGGGGTTGATCTGGTCGTTCGCAGCGAAGGGTCCGACGGGGCGAGCTTTGCCACCCCCCAGCACGCCGGCCATGTCGATGGATTTGAAGTGGACTGCATCGAGCCGACTGGCGCCGGCGACGGATTTTGTGCCTGTCTTATTGTCCAGTTGCTTCGCTACTGGCGCGAAGGTATTCCACCGCGCCAGCTGCAGGCACAAGAGTTGAACCGTATCGTCCGACGGGCCAATGCAGCCGGCGCCTTGGCGTGCACCAAAGTGGGGGCGATTCCTTCCTTACCGACCACGCAGCAGGTAGAGGCCCTTATGGTTGGATAGCCTGTGAGGGACCCGAAAACCACTACATCGCATCAGGTCGGCGAGGCGAGTTCCTGAGGGTTAATGATCGCCGCCCGACGGGGATTGGAGCCCGGGCGGGAGTCTTAGAATTCGTACCGTTGGGTCCCGGCGAGGTCTATGGCGTAGAACTGCCCCGGTATCAGGCGGATCTTGTTCAGCGCCCCGGGAAAACGAGATTGGATTTCCTTGGTCAGCCCGCCTGCAAGTAAGGTCTGAAGCTGGTAGCGGTGTGGGGCCGAGTCGACCATTACCGTCAGCACGCTGCGGTGGAACCCCTCCAGGGCTGTGTGCTCGGCGATACCTTCCGGGACCACTTCGTCCCAAATCTCGCTGAGCTGGCCGAGCTGCTTGGCCCGCTTTGCGAGAGTGTGCTTCATGAGGATACCGATCGGCTGGCTCAGAGGTGTGGCGGGATCGTTGAACTGGCGCTGTTGCCAGATGGTGCGCAATTGGGCTTCGTCCATGAGACAGGCTCCGCGAACTTCCGGCCGATTCTTACACGCCGGCCGATTCCTCGCTCAAATATGACATCCGTGTCAGACCCGAAACGATACTAATACCATCGCCAAACACAAGGGCAAAACTTGATGCGAAAGCTTCCCTAACGCTCTTTTCTTGTCGCTGGGCGGTCGGGTTCGCCCGGCCGGGCCGTCCCAGGTGGCGCTATCCTAAATCCACTGGCATCAGCACGTAGAGGAAATCGCTAC
>DAOVQV010000131.1 GCA_030628445.1 Phycisphaerae bacterium
GGTTGTGCGTCTCCGGCTCGATGTCCAGCGCGGTGCAGTCGGCGGTCAGCCCGGCGTTGATGCGGACGGCGGCGTACGGCATGAGCGTGCGGCCCGTCGAGGTCGCTCCTGCGATGACGATCTGGGGGCGCCGCTTGCGGATAAGATCGCACATGCACGCCGCGTAGGGCTCGACAAGAAAGTGCTCCAGTTGCGGCGATTCGGTGGCGATGACCTCATCGGCGCCGCGGTCGATCAGGCCTTGCAGATCGTCGCCGTTGATCTTGTGTCCGAAGATGACCGCCGTCAGCTTAGTGTCCAGCTTCTCGGTAAGCCGGCGCCCGCGCGTCAGCAACTCGTGACTGATCCGCTGCACGCGCCCGCCGGCCTGCTCGGCGAGAATCCATACGCCCTCGTAATTCATCTAGAGAAGGTTCCTTTCCTGCAAGAACGCCATGAGCTTGTCGGCCGCTTGGGAGACGGCTTCCTCGTCGGTGGCGGCGATCTTTTCGCACTGCCGCGCCAGCTTCGGCCGGAAGATTTTCACCACGCGCGTAGGCGACCCCTCCAGCCCGATCTTGTCCGGTTCGACTCCAATGTCCTCGGGCCCCCAGATGGGGATCTCGACGTGCTTGGCCTTCTTCTTCCCGCCCAGAGTAGGGAGGCGCGGGTCGGCGATCTCCTTGACCACGGTCAGCAAGGCCGGCAGATCGACTTCGAGTATCTCGTACCCGTCCTCGACGAGGCGGCGGAGGCGGATTGTCTTTTCGCCCAACTCGTCGATCTTCCCCACGTACGTCGCGGCCGGGAGGTCCAGAAACGAGGCGATCCCAGGCCCGACCTGACCCGTATCTCCGTCGGTGGCCCGCTCGCCGCAGAGGATCAAATCGACCTCGCCGAGCCGGCGTATCGCCCCCGCCAGGACGTAGCTGGTCGCCCAGGTGTCCGACCCGGCGAAACTCTTGTCACAAATCAGCACCGCCGAGTCGCACCCCATCGCGACGGCCTCGCGGAGCGCCTTAACGGCGTTGGGCGGGCCCATGGAAATGGCTGTCACCTCGCCGCCGTGGGCCTCGCGAAGCTGGATTGCGGTCTCGATAGCGTACAGGTCCAGCGGATTGATGATCGCCTCGACCCCCTCGCGGATCATCGTGCCGGTCTGGTCGTCCATCTTCACGGCGTTGGTCTCGGGGACCTGCTTTATCGGGACGATAATCCGCATCGGCAAACTCCAGCAGGGCGCAGTTCAACGTGTGGTCATGGTGTTTTATCCGCCGCCTCGGCGGAGATCAAAAAGCTTACCACAAGGGGCGCCGCGCCTTTGCAAAAAAAAAATGCGATTCATATCTGTTGGTTTTGACCGTACTATGAGTTCCCTCGTCATGCGGATGTATTCATTTAGGGACCTGGTAATGAAGGCTGCTTTCCTTACAGGTATCGGGCAGGTGGAGATTCGTGAAGTTCCAGCCCCCCAGCTGGATCGCCCTGACGCGGTGCTGCTTCGGGTCGATGTCGTGGGCGTTTGCGGGTCGGACATGCACTACTACCGGACCGGGCGGATCGGCGACCAGGTAGTGCGTTTCCCCTGGCGGGTGGGGCATGAGTTCGCCGCTACAGTGATCGAGGTCGGCCCGGAGGCGGGTGAGCTCAATCCCGGGACCCGCGTAGCCGTCGATCCGCTGATAACCTGCGGTCAGTGCGATCAGTGCCAAGCGCACCGCCCCCACACCTGCCGCCGACAGAAGTTCATGGGCTGCCCCGGGCAGATGGAGGGTTGTCTGGCTGAACTGGTCGCCATCCCGGCCGCCTGCTGCTACCCGATCCCAGATAGCATGACCTGTGAGCAGGCAGCGCTGATCGAGCCGTTCTCCATATCCCTTCACGCCCAACGCCTCGCTGCACAGGGCGACGGGACCAGGATCGCCATCCTCGGGGCCGGACCTATGGGCCTGGGCGTCCTGGGTGCTGTTAGAGCGGCTTGGCGATGCACGACGTACGTAACGGATTTGCTGGATGAACGCTTGGGCGTGGCGCGACAGCTTGGGGCGGACTGGACTGGTAACGCCGCCCGCCAGGACATGGTGCCCGCCATTGCCCAGTGCGAGCCGGCCGGGCTGGACTGTGTGGTCGAATGTGCCGGGCAGCAGGAGACTCTGGACCAGGGCGTCGAGCTGCTCGCCCCCGGCGGGGTGCTCGTGATCGTCGGGATTCCCGAGACCGGGCGTATCAGCTTCGACATGGACGCGATTCGCCGCAAGGAGCTTCGCATCCAGAACGTCCGCCGGCAGAACAACTGTGTTGCGCAGGCGATCGAGATGCTCGCCGGCGGGAAAGTCAATCTCGATCCGCTTGTGACGCACCATTTCTCCATGGATCAGACGAAAGAGGCGTTCGATCTGGTTTCCGATTACCGCGATGGCGTGGTCAAGGCGATGATCCATCTGAAATGAAGTCCGATCTCCAGCGCAAACGCCACTGTTGGGACCGCACAGCGCAAGATGAGCGAAGCACGCCGAGACAATCGACCTGACCTACGGGCCGGGAAGAAGTACCGCATCAAACGGAACAAGGAAATCTCCCGCATCTTTCAGCAGGGCAGGCGGGCCTCGGACTCACTGATTACGCTGCGGGCCCTCCCGAATGCGGACATGGAAGTTCGCGCGCGCCTGGGGGTGGCTGTTACCAAGAGGCACGGCGGCGCGGTGCGGCGCAATCGCATCAAGCGCCTGTGCCGCGAGGCGTTTCGTCTTGTCCGCTGTGAGCTGCCGGGCGGTTACGACTACGTGATCCTACCGCATGTCGGCGCTGAACTGACGCTGGAGAAACTCATCCGTTCGCTGAAGGTGCTGGCCCCGCGAGCAACCGGGCGCCAGAGTCGTCAGGTGGGGTCGTGATCCGGCCGCGATCCTTAAGCGCAATGACGACCGCCGCCAAGCGGGTGCTGATTGTGCTTGTGCGATTGTATCAGGTAACCTTGTCGCCCATCCTCGGGCTGCAGTGCCGCTTCACTCCCACTTGTAGCGAGTATTTCATCGAGGCCGTCTCCAAGTACGGTCCTGTACGTGGGCTTGCCATGGGTCTGCGGCGGATTCTGCGGTGCCACCCATTCGCCAAGGGCCGCTACGACCCTGTTCCGTAGGCACGAAGCGTCATTGCGGACACTATTCGCTCAGGTCCTGCTTGAACTTGGCGTACTGGCGGTCGACGATCTGGGTGAATTCGCTCCGGAATCGCTCGATGCTGAATCGTTCGGCGTTGGCGCGGATTCTCTGGGGATCGAAGCTGGAGGCCTGCGATTCGAACCTTTGGGCGGCCCTGGCGATGCAGGGGGCGGTTTGTTGGGCGAAGTGGACTCCGGTCTGCCCGTCGATGACGGTTTCGGCTGCTCCGCCCCGCCCGAAGGTTATCACGGGCGTCCCACAGGCCTGGGCCTCGACGGCGACGATTCCGAAATCCTCCTCGGCTGCGAATATGAACGCCTTGGCACGCTGCATATGATCGATCAGGACTTTTCGGTCGACGTGTCCGAGGAACTGGACGTTGGAAGCGGCGTTGGACCGGACCCTCCTGCGGTCGGGTCCGTCGCCGATGACGATCAGCTTCTTGTCCGGCATGAGCGAGAAGCTTTCGGTGACCAGGTCCATGCGCTTGTACGGCGTCATACGGGAGGCGGTCAGGTAGAAGTCTTCCTTCTCCGTATGCAGGGAAAATGCTCCCGTGTCCACCGGCGGGTAGATTACGGTAGCCTCCCGACGGTAGTACTTGCGGACCCGCCGGGCGATGAATTTGGATATCGCCATGAAGTGATCGACACTGTTGGCGCTGCGGACGTCCCACATCCGGATGTAATGCAGCACAGCCTTTACCAACCAGCCCTTCACCCCCCGCTGAAGCCCGCTGGCGGAAAGATACTGCTGTTGCAAGTCCCAAGCGTAGCGTATGGGCGAGACGCACATGCACAGGTGGAGCTGATGCGGGCTTGTCAGCACGCCTTTGGCGACCGCGTGGGAATTAGATATGACCAGGTCGTAGGAAGAAAGGTCGAACTGCTCTACGGCCAGGGGCATCAGCGGTAAGTAGCTTCTGAACTTGCTGCGGGCTCGAGGAAGCTTCTGGATGAAGGATGTCCTGACGGCCCTGCCCTTCAGAAAGTCGCGCTGGGCAGCGGGGAGGAAATCGACTATGCAAAACACATCGGCATCGGGGAAGAGGTCCAGCATCTGCTCGAGCAATTGCTCCGAGCCTGCGTAGGTTGAAAGCCATTCATGGACAAAGGCAACGCGCATCGGCGAAGTCTCATGTAGTCCGCACGTGGGAGATGGCATTGTATGGTGCGGTTGAAGCGTCCGGCAAGGACGGCTGGGAGACTATTTTTTCCGCCGTTTGCGTCTTGCTTTGGGCGGTGCGTGTGCGCTGGGCGGTTTCCCGGCGAATGTACCCTCGCCGGTGATTTGACGCATACCGGTGCGGGCGGGTGCGGCTTCTCGTCGCTTCGCCTGTTCTCGCGCCTCAACTGCGATCCTGGCCGCCTCGTTCAGGCTGTCTGTGACGGTGAACAGCTTCAGGTCGGCAGGATCGATTTTCTTGTACGTACCCCGCAGCATGGACTTGGACATCCAGTCCATCAGTCCGCGCCAATAGCTTCGTCCGATCAGGATCACCGGGAAGCGTTCTGCCTTGGCGGTCTGGATCAGCGACATGGAGTTGAAGAACTTGTGCAGCGTCCCGTACCCGCCGGGAAAACAGATAAAGGAAGAGGCGTACTTGACGAACATCACCAGGCGGGCGAAGAAGTATCTGAAATCAAGCGACGTAGTGATGTATGGATTTGACCTTTGCTCCCTGGGGAGCATGATATTCAGCCCGACGGAGTTCCCGCCGACGTCGTAGGCGCCTCTATTGGCGGCCTCCATTATCCCGGGCCCGCCGCCGGTGATGATCGCGACCTTGCCGTCCATCCTAGCCATCGTAAGCACCTCCTGAACTCGCCACCACTACGCCCTTGCCGCCGTCATCGCCTACGCGTCGGGCCGGCCGCCGGGCCA
>DAOVQV010000172.1 GCA_030628445.1 Phycisphaerae bacterium
GCCATTGTAGCATCTGCTGTCGCTGGGGCCAGAACGCGAATGCGTCAGCTGGGCTGGGGCTTGGTTCGTGCTTGAAGGATTCCGATGACTGCGTCGGCCCCACCGGGCCTTGTCGCGGAAATGACGACCCAGGTCTTATCGGGATACAGATCGGCGACCTTCCGGATGAGCCGGTCGCGAACGACCAGCAGCAGCAGACCCGCCGCATCAGATAGCAGCGCCTCGACGTCGTCTCGCCACCCCTCCCCGCCCAGCTCGAGCGGGCCGAACTCATCGACGATGACCAGGTCAGCCGTAAGCGCCGCCGGGCGGGTAAGTACCTCATGACCGAAGGCGATACCCTCGTGCAGAAATGTAAATGCCCCGATCTGCTGGGTGCCCTCGGCCCCGATTCGGGTAAGGACCGCGCGGTGGGAAGTGTGCAAGTCGACCGCGTCGAAACCGATCAGCCGATCTTGATCATGGACGCTCGGGGCCAGCAGCCCCGCCACTGTGAAACCTGCGGAGCGGACCTTTTGGACAAGCTCGAAAGTCGCCGTAGTCTTACCGGAATGCTTCGGACCCGTCCAGAAGATGAGCTTGGGACGGTCAGGTTTCATGCACAGCGTTCCCGTGGTCGGCGCATCAGAGCGGCGCGAGAATACCGGCCGCCCACAGCACCGCGGTTATAAGGTAAAGACCCCCGGCAGTGAGGGCGGACCGCACGGGCGCCGGCCTCGCCGCATGTTCTTCCAGCGCCCCGGCGAGGCGGAATGCTCCCGGTACCACGATTGCGCCCCCGACGGCTGTGAGCGTGCCGCTCAAGAGTATGTGCCGAACGATCCTGCCCAACCCGCCTGCGACCCACGGGGCGTAACGGAACAGGTATGTGATAGACAGTGCGAATAGGACGTAGCTTGTGTACGTGACCGCTGCGGCGCAAGCGGACTTGTTGAGCGTCGGCAGCGCGCTGAAGAGAACATCATACGTCGCCCCAAGGAAGCAGATTCCAAGAAGATGACACGCGAAGACCGGCGTCCCGACGAACCCCGAATACATCGCCAGCAACTTGTAGATCGCCGCGACGCACCCAATCGCCAGCGAAGAACCGGGGCGAGGAAAATACGCCCGTCCCAGCGACAGGATTCCCAGTGCGGCGATGCTCAACGGGACGGAGGCGTAAGGGAACTGCGCCCGGTAAAGCGCCTCGCCGCCGAAAACCTCGCACGCCCCCCAACACGTTCCGAAGAACAGGATCGCCGGGATCGTACCTTTTTTCATCACTTTCGCTCCGCCAGTTTACTTGTTCCGGTAAGTCATGGACGCCTTGCCGTTACGCCGTGTTTTCGCTTTCCCAAGACCGCTGTGGCGCCTGCAAGAAGAAACGCGACGACGCCCGGCTCGGGAACGAAGTCCGCGCTGCTGCGAGTCATGAGCTGATAGTAATCGTACTGGTCGCTGATCTTAGTGTACTGCTGCAGCACGCCGATAACGCCCCAGTACGGTCGGCCGGGCTCTGTGAAGGGATGGTATAGCTGGGTCGCGTCGCGGTCCAGGTTAAAGTAGTCGGTCGCCCAACACGTCCCGCCTGCGCCGGTCAGCTCATAGTTGTCGTTGTGGGAGCCCAGCCCCATGCTGCCGATGGTGACGCTCTGGGCCGTCAGCAGCATGCCCTCATACTTCTCGGTCTGTGCCGGGTTGGCGCTTTGCTCGCCTGCGCCGAGCACGGATGGGCTGATTACTGTTGGGGGTATAACGTGCCCGGCGCTTGCGATGGTGAAAGCAGATCCGTACGTCGTCGCGTCAAACAGAAGATACGTCGTCCCGCGCGTCGCGGACGATTCGTCCACGTATACGTTCGTCAGGTTCACCTGATCGCCAAGCTGGACCGCATCGCCCAGCGTCCCGTCGAAGATCTTGATCTCCACGCCTCCCCATTCGGCGAAAGATGGGTCTTGGATCACCACGCGCGTGGCGAACTTACCCGGCGGGCGGCCGACGTAGATCACGACGCCGCCGGTGACGTCGACGATCTGATCGGTGTGTTGCGAGATCCATCCGCCCGCTGCGTCGGAGTACTGAACGTCATAGATCGACAAGGCGCCTGCGATGTTTCCCGGGACAAGGATCGCTGTCGCCACGTACATCAGACATTTCGTCATATCTTTCATCCTCATGTCTTGGTTCTATTAAGCGCCACTGGGCGGATAAGGGAACCAATCTGGGTCGGACCGCGGCGGGGCGTTGGTACCCGCCGGCCAGTTCGGTTTCCACACCGTGTCCCTGAATTCCACGTAATAGTCGCAGAACAAGATCGACCCGCCGAGCTTGTGGCCCGTCTGGGCGTGGCGGGCGCTGAATGCTTTGGGGTAGCTCCCGCAGTACTTGCCCGCCGTCCGGTTAATTCGCCGCCCGCCGTAACCGTATCGCGGATCCAGCAGCTGGTCGAACAGCAGCACGACGCGATGCGGCGAGACGATAAGATCGGTGTTCAGGAAGCTCGGCATTACCACCCCGCCGTCGCCCGGTGCTCGGTAGCAGTCCTCGTCCAGCTCAAGGGATGAGTTCATGGCGTATGAGAAGTATCCGTCGCGCCGGGGCTGGTAACCGTAAGCGTCTTGCGACGCCAACCTGGCCGCCGGGCACTGGAAGAACGTTCCCCCCGCCGGGCGCTCGTAGGGCGGGTGGTCTTGCCAGGGCGTAAGGTCCATCAGCGGGGGTACGACGTCCACCCACCCGCAGAAGTGGTCCGCGATGCTCCTGTCGCGGTCCCGGCCATCTATGTGCGGATAGTAGCCGTCGTTCCCGGCGGCGTACGTCGCGAAGCCCAATCCCCACGTCCGAAGCTGGTTCTGACAGAGTATGAGCTTGGCGCGGTCCTTGGCGGTTCCCAGGGCGGGGATCAGTGTCGTCGACAGCAGCATCACGATCGCAACGACGATGAGAATCTCCACCAGTGTGAACGCACGCGGGAAGTGGTGCGGCGAGCGAGGCGATGATGCATTAATGCCGGTTCGATTGAGCTGAGTGAGCATTGGGTGCTTTCAGGTTGAGCGGGGCCCAAAGCGTTATGTCATGGTAAACATAACGCTGCAACGGGCGCAGGTCAAGAACAAAGCGACTGATCCGGTGATATCAAGGCCCGACGGGCGATCGGCTGCTTTGTGGGGACGCTTATCAGCGGCTGAAGATCTTCTCGAACCGCTTGTCCACTACGGCGTTGATGCCCTTTCTGAATTGCTCGTACTGTTCCACCAGCTTCCGCCCGGTGGGTGTCAGCTGCGAACCTCCGCCACCGCGCCCGCCTGCCTTGCGGGCGACGAGCTTCACCCCGAGGCGACGCTCCATTTGGCCCAGCCTCCCCCACAACCCGCGATAGCTCATCCCGAGCGCCTCGGCCGCCTCTGTCAGCGAACCGGTCTTCTCGATGCACCTCAGCAGCCGCGCCTTCCCGTCGCCGAAGACGGGCTCGCCGCCCAGCTCGAACCAGACCTTGGACTTCGGTTTGAGCTTGTTCATTCGCTTGGCGCTCATGGGGTGTTGTCCGCCTGTCCGCCCGGGTCGCCTGTGACGCGCTCGTGGCCGGTATAGACATTCAACCGCCGACCCCGCAGGAAGCCCACCAACGTGATCCCGAATCGCCGCGCCAATTTGATGCCCAGATCGGTGACGGCTGAGCGGGAAACCAGCATCGCCACCCCACACGCCGCTGCCTTCGAGACGATCTGGGCTGATACCCGCCCCGTCATCAGCACGAACTTGTCCGCCACGTCGATCCCCTCCAGCAGCGCCCTGCCCATGACCTTGTCGAACGCGTTGTGTCGCCCGATGTCCTCGGTGAACAGCAGTATTCCTTCGCCGCCCGCCAGTGCGCAGGCGTGTACGCCGCCGGTCTGCTTCCAAAGCTTTGCTCGGGACTGGAAATCCTTGGCGATCCGGCACAATCGCCCAGCCGCAACCGCCGGTCCGGGCCCGACGCGCCGATACGGCTAGGCCTTGTGCGTAGTCGAGCGCTTATCTGCATACTTCGAGCGATTGAGCAGACGGTGTACCGGGGTGCCCGGCGGATCATCACGATCATGCCGACGATGACGCAAAGGCTGGTTCAGCTCGGAGTGCCGCCGGACAAGATCGACGAGATCGCGAATTGGGTGGATGTAGACTTCTTCGGCAGAGCA
>DAOVQV010000256.1 GCA_030628445.1 Phycisphaerae bacterium
CGTTCCCGCAAAGGAGGAGCAACGCCTGCAGTAGAACGCCTTGAAGCGGATATTCGCCAAGTTATTCCACACCCGAATTCTCATTCTTTCATTTATTATACTGCTATATAGGTCGTCACGCAATGGTTACCCGCTATTCTAACGGGATATAGAGGGGAAATCGAGGGACGCTAAGGGGGTCTTTTTCGGCGCGTACATCGCGGCGGGCGAGAATCCGGCCGTGGTGTCAACGGTCGGCGGGAGTTGGTGTGGCTAGGTAAGCAGTTACCCCAGGGCTACGTCGAGCGTCATCATGATCGCAAATCCGGCGACGGCGCCCATCGTGGCCAGGTCGACATTGCCTTTGCGCTGGGATTCGGGGATGAGTTCTTCCACGACGACGAAGATCATGGCCCCGGCCGCGAAACCAAGCGCATAGGGCAGCAGCGGCGAGACCATCAGCACGGCCGCGGCGCCCAGTACGCCGGCCACCGGTTCGACGATCCCCGACAACTGACCGTACCAAAATGCCTTGCTCCGGCTCATCCCCTCGCGCCGCAGGGGCAGCGACACGGCCGTGCCCTCCGGGAAGTTCTGCAGGCCGATCCCGATCGCCAAGGCGACCGCCGATCCGATCTGGGCTGTTCTTGCGGCCCCGACCAGATGCGCCGCCGCACCGAAGGCGACGCCGACGGCCAGGCCCTCGGGAATGTTGTGCAGTGTGATCGCCAGGACCAGCAGCGTGCTTCGCTGCCACGAGGTCTTGCGTCCTTCGGGCACGGCCAGGGACGGGTGCATGTGAGGGAGGATCTTATCGCAGATCCACAGAAACACCGCGCCGGCGAGAAAACCCGTCAATGGCGGAATCCACCTGTACGTGTGGCCGTACGTCGCCTCGGCCATTTCTATTGCAGGCGCCAACAGGCTCCAGAAGCTGGCGGCTATCATCACGCCGGCGGCCATCCCCAGCGAGGCGTCCAGGTACTTCTGTGAGAAGTTCTTGGTGAATATGACCAGACCGGCGCCGAGGGCCGTCAACAACCAGGTCCCGATAGTCGCAATCAAAGCCTGCCAGATCGGACCGAGCTGATAGAACCAGTTCATTTGGCGGCTCCCGGTGACCCGCGACGCCCTTTGCCGTTCATTGCGATGTGCTCGCCTATGATACCGTTTTCGGCGATCTGCGCATCTTCGCACGAGCGGTTTTCATCTGATGGCGTGGTGTTGTGGAGTCCGCGCCGCAGGGGCGAGTTTTCAGAAAGAGCCTAATTCGCCACGCCGGATTTGTATTGGGCGGCGGATTCGGATAGTCTGCTCGGCGTAGTGTCTGGGAGTGATTCATTATGGAACTTCCCTGTCGCCGTGGTGGTGATGAGCTGCTGTCGCCGGGCGAGCTGACGGACATCCGCCGCCGGCTGAGGCGGGTCGCCGCCAGGAACGACCTTGCGACGGTGATCGCCTGCGCGTTTGACCATCGCACGCGGATGCTGCCGTTCATTTTCGCCGACACCCGCATGGCGCCGGCGGGGGTGCGGGCCATAGGATCGGCGATGGTCGATTCCGGGTTCGACAAGACACGCATCGTCCTTCAGCAGTGGAACAGGAACTTTCGCCCGTCGCTGATGTGGTTGGACGGGCGAGTTCCCGACATCTTCATGGTGTCGAGCATGGGGCTGCACTCGCAGCGGTGCATGGAGTTGATCCGCGACGCTCACCGGATCCCCCCGGAGTATCGGCCGTTGATCATCGCCGGCGGACCGAAAACCATGTACCAGCCGTGGGAGGTTTTCAGCGCCGATCCGGCCCGCCCGTCCAGCGCGGATGTGGCCGTCACCGGCGAGGAGTATGTCCTGCTGAACCTGCTGGAGGTTCTGCTTTCGGTTCGCGCCGGCGGCGAGTCGATGCGGTCGGCGTTTGTGCGCGCCAGGGACACCGGCGCGCTGGACGAGGTTCCGGGGCTGGTTTACGCCCGGACCGATTCCACCGGTGCGGCCCGGGAGCTGATCGATACGGGAATCCAACGGCTGGCGGGCGACTTGGACGAGCTGCCCGACCCGGTGTTGGGCTATCAGCTTCTCGAGCCCCCCGGGAAGAACCTCAAACTGGCCCGCCAGGCCCTCCCACCCCACAAGGTCGCAACGTACTCTCCCCTGGTGTCCCTGGTCCTGACGCTCGGGTGCAAGTTCGGTTGTCCATATTGTCCGATCCCGGCCTACAACCAGCGCCAGTTCCGCACCAAGAGCGGGGCGCGGATCGCCGAGGAGATGTACTGGCTCTACAGCAAGTACGGGATTCACCATTTCTTCGGGGCCGACGACAACTTCTTCAACGACAAGGCCCGTGCGTTGGACATCGTCGAGACGCTCGCCCGAGCGGAATTCGCCGGCTCCAAGCTGCGCACCAAGGCCCGCTGGTCCACGGAGGTAACCGTTCACGACACGCTTCAGATGAAAGAGCATCTCCCGCTGATTCGCAAGTCGGGCTGCCGCGGGCTGTGGATAGGCGTGGAAGACATAACCGGAACGCTCGTCAAGAAGGGGCAGAGCGGCGGGAAAACCATCGAAGCGTTCAACCTGCTGCGGGAGGCGGGGATCTGCCCCATGCCCATGATGATGCACCACGACACGCAGCCATTCTGGACGCGCAATAGCGACTATGGGCTGCTTAACCAGGTGCGCCTGCTGCGAAAGGCCGGGGCCGTGGGCCTGCAGGTTCTGATGATAACGCCCTCGGCCGGCTCGAAGATATATGAAGAGACCTTCACATCGGGACTCGTCTACGAGAGCGTCGGCGGCAAGAAGGTCGCCCCGCACATGTACGACGGCAGTTACGTGATCGCCTCCGGTGATCCGGCCCCGTGGCGAAAGCAGCTTAATCTCCTGGCGACGTACCTGTACTTCTACAATCCGTGGTGGTTGCTGAAGGCGTTATTTTTTGGGAAGACGAGGTTGTATCTCAAGCCCGCCGGTATGCAGGTGCTGGGGATGTTGGGTCTCACGCAGACCATCCGGCGCACGGTGGGGTGGGCGGTGCGGCTGATGTTCGGGAAGATAAAGCGCCTCACAAAACCGCCTACGAGTCGGATCCCGATGCGAAGCC
>DAOVQV010000017.1 GCA_030628445.1 Phycisphaerae bacterium
CCCGCTGGGTTTCCTGCTTCGCCTTCCTTGTCAGCCTTGTCCTCGCTCGCCCATCACCGAAACATTAAACCTTAAAGTGCTCTATTGAGCGGGCAAATCCACAGCACATCTTAGACGTTGTCGTGCTACCTGCGCTGGTGAATACAGAGAATCGTATACTTCCATATGGAAGCCTTGAAGCATAGTTGGCCCCCAAGCAGCACAGCTATGTCATAACGTGTCCCGTAATTTGGCGGTAATTACAGCGATGTCGCTGTTCGTGGTGAAGCAGCGGCTGCCCGCGCTCGTCGTCAGGACCCATCAGGCCTCCCAGGCTTAATAGGGCAACGGTTGCGTCGGTATCCGGCCTGGCGCAAAGAAGCGTTGCCACAGGCGACCGCAGTGACGGCAGCCGCTGCAACACGGGGGTAAAAGGGCTAGGCGCCTGGGCCTTGTTAACCCGTCCCGCGGGCGGGTAGACTCTCAGCATGGCCGGTGTCTCTGCTAGAACATCCAACTCGATCCTTGCCCTTGGCCTGGGCCTGATTGTGACCGTAGCGGTAGCGGGTGGTCACCTGATGAGCTGGGACAGGCGCCTGGAGCTGCAGGTCCTGGATCTGCGGTTCCGACTGTTCTCCACGGCCCCGCCCAACGACGACATTGTCCACGTCGATATTGACGATCGTAGCCTCGGGCAAATGGGCCGCTGGCCCTGGCCGCGACGGCAGCAGGCAGGAATCGTCGAGGTGCTTCAGCAGTGCGGTGCTCGTGCTGTGGTGTTGGATATCATCATGCCCGAGCCACAGGAGCTTCGCTACGAATCGGCAGCCGACGAAATCTACACACCCGCCGACACCGAACTGGTGGGCTCGGGCGCACCGGTTAGGGTCTTCGATGATGCCGAACTGGCGGCCGCACTGGAAAAGTGCCCCAATATCTGCCTGCCCATGCACATCGACTTCGCCACCCAAGTTGCTCTCAATACTGGCGAGGCCAAAGTCGAGGCCGAAGTGGCCCAGGTACTATCACGTAATCCCAACGCCTCACTGGAGGCGGTTCGCAAGCAAGTCATGCCCGGCTTGGGGGATGAGACCGAAGCGCCCGAGCTTTTCCGGGCGTATCTGCGGTATCGCGCGCTGATGTCGCTGTTCAGGTTTGCTGTCCGGACCGAGGCGGGGACGGACTACCGACCCGCCGACGGTAGGCTCATCCCGCCGCTGGTGCTGTTCGCCGGCGCCATCCAGAATACCGGGTTTGTGACCTTCCAGCCGGATGTGGACGGCGTGGTCCGCCGAATACCCTTGCTGGCGAGCAGCGAGGGGCGCCTATGGCCGCAATTTGCATTTGCGGTGGCCGCTGAGGAATTCGTCCGGCGCAGCGGTAGGGGGACCGAGATCACGGCCGACGCTTCGAGCGTGACGGTCCGGTGCGGCGAGGAACTGGCCCGACGCATCCCAGTGGACGAACAAGGTTTCATGCTGATCAACTGGACGACCCCCAAACCGGGCCAGGCGCGTGGGCCTATCCATATCTCGGCAGCGGGCATCGGAGGAATCTTGCAGCTCAACAAAGACCAGGCCGCAATCCATAGCCTAACTAGGCTGTATCAACTTGCCCTTGCCAAGAAACTCGGCCAGGGCCAGATCCTGGCGCTGTTCGCTCGGGCCGATGAGCTGTACCAACAGCAAGTGAAATATCAGGTCCAGCGCCAGCGACGATTGTTGTTTAGACCGGGCCAGCCCCTCCCGCCGATACCGCAAGAGCTTATAGGCGCCCAGAAAAAGGTGGAGGCGGAAATTGACACCCGCACGACAGAGCTGTTTGACGATTTCTACCTCCAGGGAGCCTCCGAGGCCCAGAAAGCTGATGTCCTTCAGCTTCGCCGACAACTTAGCGAACTACCTCAAAAGGCCAGGACCAAGGCGGCGCAGATCGAACAGCTTATGAGCCGTCTGCGGAAGATGGTCGCCGGGAAGATTTGCTTGGTCGGCTCGACGGCGACAGGGGCGGCCGACTTCGTGCCCACCCCTATCAGCAAGCGTGCACCTGGTGTCGTGGTCCACGCCAACATCCTTAACACGATCCTGCAAGGTTCGTTCGTTCATCGGGCCGGTCCAGTTCTCAACGTTGTTGTTATCCTCCTGGGGGGGGTTATCGTCTCGTTGCTGACGGCGACACGGCCGGTCTTTTGGGCCGGTCCGGCGACGGTCCTGATCGCCGCGGGATATGCTGCGGCGAATGCGGCGATCGTCTTCGGTACCTTTAGCGTCTGGCTGGGTGTAATAGCTCCGCTGTTTGCGATGGGGGGGGCGTTCGTGATCGTCACTGCCTATCGCCAGCTGACCGAGGAGCGGGCCAAACGCAGGATTCGCAACCTGTTCGCACACGCACTTTCGCCTGCCCTGGTCGACAGACTCATCGACGACCCCTCGGTAGCCAAGCTGGGCGGCGAACGGAGGGTCCTGACCTTCCTGTTTTCCGACCTTCAGGGCTTCACGCCTATGGCGGAGTCGCTCGGCGAGCAGCAGACCGTCCACCTGCTGAACCATTACTTCGATCACATGACCGAGGTCATCCAGAATCGCTGCGGCGGGTATCTGAATAAGTTCCTCGGCGACGGTCTGTTTGTTTTCTTCGGCGCGCCGGTCTTTCAGAAAGACCACGCCGCCCGCGCGATCCGTGCTGCACTTCAGTGCCAGGCGGAGGTGGACCGACTCAATGAAGAGCTGGCAGGGCAGTACATCCCGCCGGTCAAGCTTACCTGTCGGGTCGGACTTGCAACGGGGGAGGTGATGGTGGGTAACTGTGGTTCGTCGCAGCGAATGGATTACACAGCTATCGGCGACGCGGTGAACCTAGCCAGCCGGCTGGAATCGGCCAACAAGTTCTTTGGGACGCGGATCCTGGTGTCCGAGCAGACCTGGGAAGGTCGCGACGAGGAAATCGCAGCCCGCCCACTTGGAGTGGTACGTGTGGTGGGCAAGACCGAGTCGGTTGCGGTCTGGAATGTCTTGGCGATGGCGGAGCACGCCGACGCTGAACTCCGCAAGGCATGCAAAGGTTTTGCCCGTGCGATGGAGCTTTTCGCCGATCGAAACTTCGCCGCAGCCTCCGAGCTGTTTGAGGCGCTCGCCGACGCCAGGGCGGATGACAAGCCCGCAAAGCTTTACCTTTCCCTCTGCCGGCAGTACCTGACGGTACCTCCAGGGCCTGATTGGGACGGAACCCTCGAGCTGACCGAAAAGTGACCCTCACCGTCGGTTAAGAGCAGATTTGAGCGTATTATCCCCGAAAAACCGCGGAATCGATGTCGCGATGCTGGTATACGTGGCTGATTCTAGCTATCATACATGGTTTGGGTCCTTTTCTGGTTGGACGGATGAGTACTTCCCGTAACACATCCAACAATGAGAGCGGCGGGCCGCTGGATCACCTTCCGGACTCGCTGCTGGAATACCTGGGCTCGCACGTTTCCCCGCAAGCCGTTACCGCCGTTGCGCCGTGCGATCTCGATGAAGCGGGCAAGTACGTCGAGGCGTATCTGGTCTTGGCGGACGGCCGACTGGGCGATTTGCAGAGCCGCGAAGGTAAGTGGGAAAGCCGTTGGGTACGCACCGCCAAACTGAGCGAGGCGAAGATCGTCGAGGGCCTCGGGGTGCATATGCTGCGCCTGCTCGAAGACGATAAGGTTGTGGCGGAATACCGTTTTACGCTTCGCCACGCCAAGGCCGTCGCCAAGATCCAACGGCAGCTCGAACGGTCCATCAGCGGGGATGCAGCCAAGGGCGAGCCGGTCGAAGAAGCCCCCCGCCCGGATGAGAAGAAGCTTCGTTGTGATAAGTGCGGCCGGGTGATCCCTGCCTGGTCGGAGTTCTGCCCAGCCTGCATGAGCCGGCGGAAGATACTGTCTCGCGTGCTGGACTTCGTGAAGCCCTACAAGAAGCGGGCGATCGCCGGTATTGTGCTGGCCTTGACGATGACGCTGCTGGCCCTGATTCGTCCTTATCTGATCGGCCCGATGATCGACCGAGCGCTACGCGGTCCTGATTACCCGCTGTTGATCAAATATGTTTTTTTCCTTGCCGGGCTTACGTTTCTTTTGGCCCTCGGCCGGGCGGGACAGATGCGACTGATGGCCGGGCTCGGTTCACGTGTCGCCATGAGCATCCGCGACGCCGTCTATGCGCATCTTCACAAGCTGTCGCTGAGCTTCTTTGCGCGCAGGCAGACAGGCAGCTTGGTTACGCGAGTGACCAACGATTCAGATCGGATGTGGCAGTTCGTCTCCTTCGCGCTGGTTGAGTTGACCATGTCGCTTCTGACGATCATCGGCGTAGGGGTGGCGCTGTTCGTGCTGAACTGGAAGCTGGCGTGCTTTGTGCTGGTTCCCATCCCGGTGATGGTTATGTTGACGGTGTTCTTCCACAAGCGACTGCACACTCATTTCCGCAACATCTGGCACCGTTGGGCCCAGATGACAGCTGTCGTCGCCGACGCACTGCCCGGCGTGCGCGTGATCAAGGCCTTCAGCCAGGAGGAGCGAGAGATCGACCGGTTCGGTGCCAGCAGCACACGCGTCTACACCGAAGAGCTGAAGATGATCAACGTCTGGACCACGTTTGCGCCCGTGATGATGCTTTGCAGCCAGATCGGCGTGATCGTCGTCTGGCTGCTGGGAGGTTGGTGGGCCGTACAGGACATTGCGTTGGAGCCCGCCGAGGCAAGGATGACCGTCGGTACGCTGATGTCGTTTATCATGTACATGGAGATGTTCCTCCGCCCGATCCACCAGATCGCACACATGGACCAGCGATTCAATCGCGCCGCCACCAGCGCCGCCAGAATCTTCGACATCCTCGACACCCAGCCGGGCATCTTCTCAAAAACCGGCGCACACCCAGCCGAGAAGCTTACCGGCGAAATCGAGCTGCGCAACGTGAGCTTCAGCTACGACGGGATTCGCAAGGTCCTAAAGAACGTCAACCTGAAGATCGTCCCCGGCGAGATGGTTGGCTTGGCGGGGCCCTCCGGTGGGGGGAAGACCACGCTGGTGAACCTGATCTGCCGGTTCTACGACGTGCTGGAAGGTCAGATCCTGATCGACGGTGTGGACGTTCGCGATTACGACATCTCAGCCCTGCGACAGCGGATCGGCGTGGTGCTCCAGGAGCCGTTCCTGTTCCACGGGACGGTGGCTGAGAACGTCGCCTACGGAAACCCCGATGCGACGCTGGAGCAGATTATCGGATCCTCCCAGGCCGCCAATGCGCATGAGTTTATCGTGGGCTTCCCCGACGGATACGACACGGTCGTTGGGGAGCGCGGCCAGACCCTCTCAGGCGGCGAGCGACAAAGGATCAGCATCGCCAGGGCGATCCTGAACAACCCGACGATCCTGATCCTCGATGAGGCCACCAGCTCCGTCGACACGGAGACCGAAAAACTCATCCAGGAGGCGCTCGATCGGCTGGTGGCAAACCGCACGACGATCGCCATCGCCCACCGGCTCTCCACGCTGCGAAAGGCGAACCGCCTGGTCATCATGGACTCCGGGGTGGTCGAGGAGATCGGGTCGCACGAAGAACTGGCCGGTAAGGAAGACGGCCTGTACGCCAAGCTCCTCCGCACGCAGGTCGAGATGCAGTCGGTTATGGCGGTCTAGCGGCGAGATCATCTCGTGCGATTGTTTTGTGATACCCCGGCAGGCCGCGACTGGAAAGGAGCGGGCAGCCTCTTTCCGCCCAGCCTAGCGACCAGGCAGTTCAGCGATGTGCTCGAACTGATCCGCCAGCGCCGGATACCACCGGCGGTACTGGTCGTAGTAGGTGGAGTAAAGCTTCTTCATTCGCGGGCGAGGTTTCATCGTTGTCTTCACTTTGATGGCCGCCTTGCAGGCCTGCGGTACGGAGCTGAAGCGCCCTGTACCCACCATCGCCAGAAGCGCCACACCGTAGGCCGGGCCTTCGGCAGCGTTGACCGTCGCGCACGTAGTCCCGTAGATATCGGCCTGCAATTGTCGCCAGAACGGACTTCGCGCCCCGCCCCCCGATAAGCGAATCTGGCGAATCCTCAGCCCTCGCCTGCGGAAGATCGTCAGTGCGTCGTTCATCGCAAAGGTTGCTCCTTCCATCACCGCCCGCAGCAGTTCATTTCGGCCGGTGCGCGAATGGATGCCGATCCAGCAGGCCCGTGCGTGCGGGTCGGCGTGTGGCGTCCGTTCGCCGGTCAGATAGGGCAGCCAAAAGAGCCCCTCGCAACCGGGTGGGGCTTTAGCGGCCTGTGCGTCCAGCAACCTGTATGGATCGACGCCCTTGCACTTCGCCTCGTCGATTTCGGCCTGGCCCAAGGTGTTGCGGAACCACTGGAGGCTCCCGCCGGCTGCCAGTATGCACCCGAACATGCACCACTGCCCGGCGACGCACGAGCAGAATGTCTGGACCTGACCGGCCGGGTCGGTCTTGTATTGTTTGCTGTGGACGTAAACGACGCCCGAGGTGCCCATTGTCGCGCTGGTCAGGCCGTCAGTGACCACTCCGCAGCCCACCGCGCCGGCGGGCTGATCGCCCCCCCCGCCGACGACTGGGGTTCCCTCGGCCAGGCCCAGCTTGGCGGCGGCGGTTTTTCGAAGCCGGCCGGTAATCTCATGCGATTCGAAAACCGGCGGGAGGATGTCACGATCTATCTGGAAGACCGACAGCATCCGGCGCGACCAGTTTCGCTGTCGCTGATCCAGCATCAGCGTACCGGAGGAATCCGAGACGTCCCCGGCGTACTCACCTGTCATCCGCAGACGCACGTAATCCTTTGGCAGCAACAAGTGTTTGATTCTCTCGTAGATCCGCGGCTCGTGTCGCCGGACCCAAAGCAGCTTCGTCAGCGTAAATGACGTCATGGCGATGTTGCCGACCAGAAAGATGAGTTTCGTACGGCTGCCGACCTTGCTTTCGATTTCGGCGGCCTCGGCGGCCGTCCGCTGGTCGTTCCAGATGATGCTCGGCCGCAGGGGTTTGCCTGCGGCGTCGGTAACGACCAGTCCGTGCATCTGCCCGGACAGGCCGATCCCGGCGACCTGCTTGGGATCGATCTTGGCGGCCCGCACAGCTAAGTGGACCGCCTTGACGGTAGTGGCCCACCACTGATCGGGGTCCTGCTCGCTCCATCCGGGCCGGGGGGCCGAGATTCCGTGCCCAGCCGTTGCCGTAGCTACGGCCCTGCCCCGGGCATCCGCAATTACCGCCTTTGTTCCGGAAGTACCTACGTCAACCCCAAGATAGAAAGCCATACTTATCGAACTCCTTGCCCGCTTGGATACACGCGTTCTCGGAACCAAATGTTCGCCCGATTGAACCAGTTTCCGTCGGACGGATCAATGCGGAAGTCTAGAGGAGCAAGAGGCATGGCAGGGCGGGGATGCATTGAAGCGTAGGTATTTATGCGCATCGATCTGGCGATCCCCCCGATTTCGTGCGTCAATAATTCAATTGCGTGTCAGAATTAGGCTTTTTGGTCTGTTTGAGAACAAGAAACTTGACAGACCAAGGTCAAGCGTGCTATAGTTCTTTTGTATATGGGCACGGCTGCGCGCGTCAAGGCATCTAAGAAAGCCGCAAGCCGCAAGAAGCCGATCCGAACGTACGACGCGGCTCTGCGGTATCTGTTCGAGCATACCGACTACGAGCAGATGGTGCGGGTGCGCTATAATAGCGACACTTTTAACCTCAATCGCATGAAGCAGTTATTGCGGAAGCTGGGGGATCCGCACAAGAAGATCAAGTCCGTTCACATCGCCGGGACCAAGGGGAAGGGCTCGACGGCGACCATGCTGGCGGCGATGTTGACTGCCTGCGGGCATAAGGTTGGGTTGTACACGTCTCCTCACATTTGTGAGATCCGCGAGCGGATTCAGATTGACGGGGCGATGATTTCACAGGCCGCCCTGCGGCGACTTATCTGCCGGGCCGAACCGCACATCGAGCAGATGAAAAGGGACACCCCGACCTTCTTTGAGATCTTCACCGCGCTGGCGTTTTGCCACTTCGCTGATGAGAAGGTCGACATCGCCGTCGTCGAGACCGGGTTGGGTGGGAGGCTTGATAGCACCAACGTCCTGCAGCCAATGGTCTGCGGGGTGACCAGTATTTCTCTGGATCACACACAACTGTTGGGCAATACCTTGGGTGAAATCGCCGCCGAAAAGGCCGGAATCCTAAAGCGGTCCATCCCGGCCATCAGCGTTCGCCAAGAAGCTGAGGCAAAGACGGTTCTCCAGAAGGCTGCCAAGGACTCCAAGGTGCCGATCATGTTCACCGGCGAGGATATAGAGTTTAGCTATCGCGTTGAGTCCTCGCGTCAGTACGGTTGTCATACCCGCGTGTGCCTGACGACACCGCGCAGCCGCTTCGAACACCTACCCGTGCCGCTACATGGGGAGCACCAAGCGCTGAACTGCGGTCTGGCTCTGGCGCTGCTGGATCAGCTGAAGGTCCAAGGACTAAGAATCGACGACGAAGAGGCGATGAAAGGCCTGGCGGGCGTTTATCTGCCCGGCCGAATGGAAGTTGTCCGTGAAGATCCTACCACGCTTGTAGACGGGGCGCACAATGCGGCCTCCGTGCAGGCACTGATTCGGGCTATCGGCCAGCACATACCGTACGATTCGATGGTGATGATCTTCGGGTGCGGTGTGGATAAGGACATTCGTGGGATGATAGGGCAAATCGCTACCGGCGCCGATAAGGTGATCTTCACGAAGGCCACGGACAACGCGCGTGCTGCCGACCCGGGCGACTTAGCGGAGGTCTATGAAGAAAGCACCGGCCGGGTGGCGCAGACGACGAAGAACCTTAAAGATGCATTGATGATTGCCCAAAGCGCGGTCAGTCGGGAGGACTTGATCTGCGTCTGCGGGTCGTTCTATCTGGTCGGCGAGGCCAAGAAGCTCTTGCAAGCCTGAGCGAGAATAGGAAGCAGCCAAGCGCCGCGGGGGTACGGTCTCCTGCGGCGTTCTAATGCATTGGGACATCCCGGTTGGTTTGCAGTCTGCCGGACAAGACCCTTGGCGCCTATCGAAGAGTTTTTTCCTGATCCTCAATGGCCTCGTAAAGCTGCTGGGCGGTTGGGGCATCTTCCAGGCGGCGGCGAAATGCGCTGTTGGTCATGAGCCGAGATATCCGCGCCAGGGCCTGGATATGCGGGCCGGTTTTGTCCAACGGACTCACCAGAAGAACGATCAGCGTTACCGGCTTTCCATCGACACCGCCGAAATCGACCGGCTCAGTTGGCCTGCCGATGGCCATGACCAGCTGCCTTGTCCCGGCGCACTTGCCGTGTGGAAAGGCCAATCCGTTGCCCACCCCTGTCGTGCGCGCCTTCTCACGTGCCAATACCGCGTGAAGGACGTTGTCGCGGCCCTGTATATCGCCGTTTGCGGCTAAGGCATCGACAAGTTCCTCAATGATGCCCGCCTTCGTCCTGGCGTTAATGGGTATCTTGATCCGCTCGGGGGTCAGAATGTCCGTTAGGTGCATAGCTGCCTCGCCTCAAGTCAGCTACTGCAGTTTCGCAAGATGCTTGGCAAACACAAGGTACTGGCGTTCGAATCCACCCAGGTCGCCCGAGATGTAATGACGGAATAAAGGCTCGGATATTACGCGGTTATACGCCAACCCGTGCCGGCGCAGATCGTCCAGAGCCTTTGGCGGCAGGTTCAGGGCCAGGTGCAGCTGGCCTGCCTGGGCGTCGACTAGGAGGCGCTCAAGGCCCGCACGGTACTGCGGTCGGGAGCGAAGAAACTGCGCCAAAGCCCAGAGTTGCCCGTAGTACCCGACCGCTTTTTCCGTGTATCCGCCGGTGGCATCCATGGAATGCATCCGCAGAAGCCTTCGGAGCGGAATCCAGTAGCCCTGGATGATGGCATTGCGCAGGTTACTAAATCGAGGGACGTTGCGATCCGGTGTGAAGACCACGTTCTGTCCGCGGATCTCGTACCCTTCAGCCGTTACGCACAGGCCCTCTTCCAGCCACATTGGGAGCCGATCCCGCAGGTTGTGATAGAAGAATTGATGCAACCCCTCATGAGACGCCACGGAAAAGGTGCTCAGCCCCCCCAGATCCCAAAAGACACAAGTGCCCTGGTAACAGTACCCGCCGGCCTCGACCGAGGTGTGCGGACCGTCCCTGCCCCCGACGATCTTCTTGGTGAGGATCGCCCACTGGTTGCGGTTGGCCATCAGGTAAATGGGCATGTGCTTGGACGCGCCGGAGACCGACAGGCCGGTTAGCTTCATGTAATTCTGGTAGGCGGCCTCCATAAACCCGGGTGTGTACTTCAGAAGTGCATGGTTGTTGGAAGTGGTGTAGATGCGGTAGTGGGTCGAAGTTAGGGTAATTCCAGTTGTCCGATCACCGCTCCACGGCGCCCGCCGGACCTGCGTGATCATCGGTGTGCCGGTAACGGTCAGCTCTTGGGCACATCCCCCCAGCAGCGCCAAGAGGGTCAAGACCGATGTTGTAGCTGTTGCGAGTCTCACAACGGCATTGTATCGAAAAATATCCCGTTCACAGCTATCAAAACTCCCTACGGGGCCGTCCGGGCTGTCAGAATCTCCTGGCCTGGGGGTCGAAAGCCCCTTAAGATCATTGCACCGTTATTTGCAAAGGGAGACGCTAGTTCTCATCATCTCGTCTCAGTGTCGTAGGAGTAAACACTTTGGAGATTTGATCCTATGAGAGCTATTGCTGTCATATTATTGATTTCTTGTTGTCTTGTTGCCACCGAGGCGGCGCCGCTGGCTGACAAGGTGCCCGCCGAGACGCTTGCGTACGCCGGCTGGGCTGGTAGAGGATTGGCGTTTGACGGGTCGATGCTGGGTCAGATGCTCAAGGAACCCGAGATCCGCCAAACAATCGCTCTTATCAGGGGTTTCTTTCAACAGCACCCGTCAGTCGCACAGCAGGGGGAAGCATTTGATTGTCTTTGGACCCTGGCCGAGATTGCCTGGCAGCGGCCTATGGCGATCGCATTGATGGACGTAAAGCTTCAGGAAGGCGCGCCTCAGTGCGTAGCGGTGCTGCTGATTGATCTGGGAGACGAGCGTGAGACGTTCGCCGAGCAATTGGATAAGGCCATTCAGGCGGCCGCAGAGGGGTTGAACGTCACAGAATCGACGGTCGGGACCACGACGTACAAGACGCTCAGCGGACCGGGGGGGGTGCAAATATCATTTGGCTATGTTGATAGTGTGTTTTTCGCCTGCGTAGGAGACGACCTACCGGCCGGGCTGATCGGCCTGGCGCCAGCGAAATCTCTCGCCGCTAACGAAGCTTTCACCACGTCCCTGTCCAAGGTATCCGGCGAGAACGAGCAGATTGTGTTCTACGCCGACATAAAGGGATTGTTGGATCGGGCGGAGAAGCTCACCCCGCCGGCGGGAACCCAACCAGCCGGTGCTGGAGAAGTTGCTGTCTCGCAGCTGCGCCGCACCGCAGATGCACTAGGTTTTGGAAAGGCGACGGTACTGGCTGGGGTGGTAAGAATCGTCGAACGCGGGCTGTATACGAAGATCAAGCTGTTCTCGCCCGCTCCTCACACCGGTCTGCAGATGCTTCTGGGCGGCGGGGCACTTACGGAGGCCGACCTGACCGGCGTACCCGACGACGCGGTCTTCGTCGCAGCCATGAAGCTTTCGCCGGGGGCAGTGCTGTCCGAGCTTCAGGCCGCGATGGGGCAGATCGCACCTCCGGTCAAGGAGAAGCTGGACAAGGCGCTAAGCAATTTCGACGAGCAATTCGGCCTATCGCTTCAGGAGGACATTCTGGCGGCTCTGGGTGATACGTGGGTGCTGTCCAGCGCGCCGTCTCAGGGGGGATTCCTCACCGGGACGCTGCTTGCTGTGGATGTTAAAGATTCCGAGAAACTTTCCGCGTTGGCAGCGAAGATCGAGGCGGTTTTGGCGGGTAAGCCGGCCGCGACCCTGCCTGCGACGGTCCCGGCCGAGACACAACCGGCCGTGCAGGCTTCGCAACAAAGCAGCCCACGAATCCTGACCGCAAAAGCCGGAAGGACCGAAGTGCACTA
>DAOVQV010000115.1 GCA_030628445.1 Phycisphaerae bacterium
CGCTGCGGCGGATACCTTCCTCGTCTGGATATCCGCGCAGGTTCCACCAGATGCCCAACGTCGGGAACACCTTGCGATCAAAGCCGATCGAAAGCATCAGTCCGCCGTCCCATCCCAGCTCCACCTGGCCCGATTTGACGTCCATCAACTGCATGAAGTCGGCCGTGCCGGTTGGCTGGCTCAGTACGTACTCGGCCTGCTCGGCGCCGGTGTTAGTCGGCAGGGTGGCCCCGTCTCGCATCGGGCTGATCGCTTCGCCGAAGTCCGGCAGCTTGATCGATTTGATCTTCGCCAGGGGCATGAGGGGATGGATGACGTGCATAAAGGGCATGTCACCGGCGGAGTCGTTGGTTACCTCGAAGCTCCAGGTAAGCGACGTGTCGGTGAGTATCACCTTGCGGACAAGTCCCAGCGCCGGTGTCGCCTCCGGCCGGACGGAGCAGATAAGCGTATTGTCCTGTACGGTGACGTCCCACTTGCTCCAGCAAACCTCGCCGTGGTCGCGAATCCGGACGCCTTTGGATCCGGGGTATTGGCACGGGCGGACCGAAGGGAAGCAGTCGTCGTATCCGTAAACGGGGCGAAGCTCGTACTCGCCGTAATCTTCGCGCGGCGCGCGGAAGTTAGCCGGGGCGGTGGTTACGAGGTCCAGCCCCTCATATCGCAGCACGCTGATCCGCGCGCCGTCGTCGGGGAGGCACTGCAGATCCCACGGTCCGAATTTCATCTCGATTGTCTTATCGCTCATAGTGCTATCGCCTTTATTCCCGTCAGTTCGCAAAACGCCTTCAGGTCCTCATACAGGTTTCTCCCGTATCCCAGGCACGCATATTCATTGGTCCATCCCTCCAGGAGCTGTTCGATATCGCAGTGGGCGGTGACAAACCCGTGCGGCCAGAATGGTATACCGCACTCGTTGCGTCGGGCGGCGATCTTGCTTTTCGGCGGCTCGAAGATGCTGCAACGGGTGATGATCATCTCGAACTCACCGTCATTTCGGCCCAACCTCGCCAGGACGCCCTCGCCGACCTTACAGACCAGCTGAACTGCCAGGCCGCCCGCCTCACCCTCGGTGGGAATCCCGTGCTGGGCGAACCCGGCCGGTCCTATCTTCCCGGCCAGTGACGGCGGACACGCACCGTCGCCGATGATCTTGATCTCGTTGTTGGTCTTGTCGATGTGCTGCAGGTCGCCGTAGTAGACCCGCTCCGTGCTCAGGTCGCCCATCAGCTTGACCGTAAGCAGCGTGTTGAAATCGCCCAGCGTGGACGTACCGACGCCGTCTTCCAGCATCATGCTTTGGGCAAAGCACGTCGCCGAGTACTCATCGCCCAGGCCGGGGAACGACTGGATGGTGTAGAAATCGAAGTTGTTCTTCTTCACCAGCTTCTTTAAGGCGAGGTACAAGCGGATCGACCGGTTGGAGATCTCGTCGTCTGGGACTTTCCCGGTAAAGAGCTTCTTGATCCGCGTTCGAGCCCGCAGCAGCTCGGGTTTGCCGACGGCTTTGGCGGTTTTGATAAGCTCAGTCGTGTCGCGCGAGTCTATGTCGATCCCGAAGACCTTCATCCATTGGGATGGATCGGCCCGGCCGCACGTCTGGCCCATCCCGCGCCCGCCGAACGCACCGATCGTGCTCATGTTCAGCAGGTTCTTCATGTGGGCGCCGCGGCAGTACGAGGCGATGCGCTCGATCTCCTTGGGATCCTTGTAGTCGCCATAGACGAAGCGATGTCTCAGGCCTATCTCCATCATCGCCCCGTGCAGCACCAACCCTCCGACCGGCCGCCAGCCCTGGGAACCCGGGTTGGTCCAGATCACGATTCCCTTACCCGTGGAGGCGAAGTCGCGGATCGCCGCTATCAGCTCGGAGGCCCATATCCACGTGCCGGAAAACAGGACAATCGCGTCGATATCGTCGGCCTTCTTGAACTTAGCGAGGCACTCCCGGGATTCGGGCTTGGTCGCCAGGACCGTCGGGTATTCGACGAGCTGCACCCCGGCGGATCGCAGGGCCTTTTTGGCGCCGGCGACTACTTTCTTGTCGATGAATGGCTTACCCATCGGATCGGCAAGGCCGTCCTTGTGCGTCCCGTACACGATGAATCCAACCTTCGGCTTGATCATGGCTCCTAGTCCTTTCCCATCGCAGACGAAAGCTATTGGTGTCCTTTGAAGCTATTGCTCGAACACGGTGCTGCCTTTCAGATCTTCTTGCAGGTGCGGGATGATCTTCATCGCGTTTTTGTAGTAGATCTTCGCCAGGACGTCTTGGGGGAGGCCAATCCCGCAGATACCCCACCGGGCCCGCTCGAACGTACCGTCATAATCGGGCGCGAAGAAATACTCGTCAAACGTCTCCAGGAAACGGAAGTAGCATCTATACATTTCCGCGGAGGCCGGCATGTCCGAGCCGAACAGGATGCGGTCCTGGTGGCGGATAAAGAAGTCCCTCGCCGAGTAGGGCTGGCGGCCCAGCTCGTCGATCCGGGCGGAAAAATCGACGTAGACGTTCGGGTTCTCCTCCAGGAGCTTCGAGACGTACGGGAGGTTCTCGGCGTAGTTGGCCACGTGCGGGAGGATGAACGTCGTGTCGCCGTGCCGGCGGATGACGTTGTCACGTCGGGCGAGCAGCTCGTCCTTGCGCGGAAACTTCGGGTCCGCAAAGCTCCACTGCGGATATTTTTGAAGCGACTCGTAGTGTTCGTTTTCCGGCGTGATCGGGTCGAAGAACCCGGCCGGGTCCGACTGATGCATCAGAACGGGTACGCCAAGCTCGCCCGCCTGGGCGAAGATCGGCGACAGACGCGGATCGTCCACGCCGATCAGCTTCCCGTCGCCGTCGCGAAGATGCAGCCCAAGCTCCTTGAGTATCTTCAACCCGCGAGCGCCCTGTTCGACGTGCTCTTGCAGGATCGCCACGGCCTGGTCGACGAACTCGTCGGGGTCGGTGAACAGCGGCTCTGTCTTCGGCCGCGCGAAGTTGGCCATCGTAAACCCGTAAAACCGCCCGGGGTATCTGTCGGCGCAGTTGGCGACGAAGTCCTCGAACTTCCCTTCACCAAGGACATACCCGCCTTCAGCCCAAGATATGGAGACATTCGCAGTCAGGTCGCAGTAGCTGAGAATCCCCACTTCGTCCATAACGGCGAGGAGCTTCTGGACGTCCCAATCACCCCAAAGGTGATTGTGAGCATCGATGACACCGAAGGCCGCTCTTGAGGGTATCTGCTCAATGTGGACCAGATAGCAGTGCCGCTTGGTCATGGGTCAATCCCGCAAAGTACCTTCGAAGTCCCGGCCGGTGGCCCTGAGTGGCGCCAGCAAAATAGCACGAACGCAGGGCAGGGTCAACCGCGTCGCAGCAGCGCGCCGGACCGGCGGGCAGGAAGGTATTCCTGAACTCGATCGGCCTGTTGGTCCATCAATTAGAGCAGTTGGCGATTGGATGTATCTGTTCCAGGGCAAGCGAGGACGCCACTGGCAAGAAGGGCGAAGCACGTCACGGAATCCACGCGCGCAGCTTTGAGCGTATCGGCGAACTCGTCGGGCCGAACTGACCCGCGACGTTTTCGATAAGCTCACTGGTATGAAAACCCAAATAAACCTGCCGACAACAATGCTTATGCATCATCTGATTCCTTCACTTGGGTTTTCAACAAGGCCGCTCACTTCACGGGCGCCTTGCTCCTTTGTGCGTAGATCACTGTGTTGTCATACGTCCGGCCCAGGCCGTCGTGGGGGCAGTGAAAGAACCCCCGGCCGCCCCAGTATTCCCACGCAGGTGTGGGTCTGCCCTGCAACGCAGCGGCCAGTTGCAGCAGCACGAGCGGCTCGACGGCATCGAACTTCGCGAATACGTGCCGGTCGCTTCTGACGAAAAACCCTTTGCGAAACTTCCGCTTTAGGATGTTATCACCGATACCCATCGCCATCATCAGGTACGGTTTGTGTTTCGTCTTCTTGTACAGCTCCAACAGCCCCAAGAGCAAGTTGGGGTTCCTGGAATGGTTCTTTGTGAGATTGAGCCTGGGATCGACCCCGCCCGGAGCGCCGATGTCCCCCAGGGTATGATAGCGGGCGACGTTGCGGGCCATTTCCCACAACTGCTCGTCGCCCGTCACCCGCCACGCCAGGGCGTATGACCAGAACGACCGCGTCAGTGGTGCCCACTTCTGGAAGTTCCGCTGATCGGGCCTGTAGTATCCCTCCCTCGCCGGCTCGAGGCCCACCAGCACATACCCATCGGTGAGCATGGGGGTCCACTCGTTTTTCTCGACATCATAAGCGCAGCTAGCGAATGCCTTTAGATCTTCGCTCGCCCATGTGATAAACTCCTTACCCGCAGGGCCCAGCAGTTCGCCCAGCTTCAAGCGGCAAATGGCTGAGGTACCAGTGATCGAATTGACGGATCGCGGTATGACCAGCGTCCCTTCCAGGACCAGATGGCCAGGGACCTGCTCACCGAATTGCACCTGTGCCCGATCGCCCTGAAAGTAGCGGTTGTACTGAATACCGCCCATCCCTGTCTTTGGGTTTCGCGTCTCGACGTACCGATACGCCAGCCGCTTGGCCCATACCAGCGGCGCTGCGTCGTTGCTGACCCTCGCCAAGATCGCCGCCGCGTAAATCAGGTCCGTGCCCGTCGACAGGAACGGGAGGGCTTTGCTCTTGAAGAAGATGGGCCCGCCCTTATACTTATTGGCCCACAACCTTTTGTTCGTTCTGGTGTACTTACCATGCCGGTTCATGTCCAGGTTGGACCAATTGAGGATGTGCGCAGCCCAGAACGCCTCGATAAACTGCTTCGTCGCCTGCGGGTCGACCTGCCACATAAGCTCATAGTACGGCAGGTTGTATTTCAGCTCGTGCTTGTACCCTTCACCGACAATTCTCTCGCCGCCGGCATCGTAGATGGTATGTCCGCCCCAGTGGATCAGACCGTTGGGACTGCGGAGATTGGCGAACGCGTACTTAATCGCCATCCCGGCCGCCGCTCTATACTTCTGCTCGCCGGTCAGTTCCGCAAGGCCGTCCAGCGTCCGGAAAAGGTTCTGCTGGGAGGCGAGGTTGGAGATGATCCACACCTCGCCCTTATGCTTCCAGATGGGTGGAGCGCGCGTATCTACATTCAGACCATCGACGAAAAGTGGCGTGTGCTTGGAGCCGTAAACATCCCGACCGTGCGCCAGCACGTTGTCGGCGAACTGACGCACCGCCTCAACGAAATGCTTCCCGTCATCCCCGCCGGCGGCGTAGGCGGCGCCGAGATGCAGCACAACACCCAACAGCAGGCACCCCGAAAGCAAGCGCCGATTTATCACAGCTCGTTTCCTCTCCACCCGCCCCGGGAAGTAGATCCGATCAGGAGGACTTTCGCCGCGCCAGTACGTGGGTGAGCCTCATTACGGCATCCTTGGCTGCCCGGTCGCGGCCCTTGGCCCTCTTCAGAACCGCTCGATAGAACCGCAGGGCAGTGTCGTCCCTGCCGGTAAGTTCGGCGACTGCGGCGAGATTGAACATTATCGCCGGATTGGCCGGGTCGGTCCTGAGGGCCTCATCAAACAGCACGAGCGCTTTTTCGTACATCCCCCAGCTTACAGCGGCCAGGCCCTCCTCCGCCCGCTGGCCCGCCACCGGACGCAACTGCACTTGGACCCTCAGTTCCATCGGGCGGATCATTTGACAGAAGCTGTCGGCACAATCCTCCAGGAGCTCTTTGACGATCTGATCTGCGGGGGGAACCCGTTCTGGGTCGTCGCCGCGCCCTTGCCCCTCCTTGTCTCGGACGCGCGGATCGTCAGCGGAGCTGTA
>DAOVQV010000094.1 GCA_030628445.1 Phycisphaerae bacterium
GCCGGGACCGACCCCTTGGACGTGCTGAATACGTGTGTCCACTCCGGCGGCGAATTGCACATCAAGTCAGGGAAATCCCTCACCGCCACGGGCGCACCGGCCTCGACGAACGCCAACTTCCGCAATGACGGCGACCTGTTCGGGAGCATCGACGCAGTCACGCAAAGCGGAGGCGGAAACGTCTCGGGCGCCGTCAATATCCCCGCGACGCCGAAGGATATGCCCACACCCGATATCTACCTCTACTACGCCTCCAAGGCGACACCGCTGCCGTTTGGCGGTGGTCTCGATAACATAGTATTGGCCCCAGGCGTCAACGAATACGGCGGCGGGCTCAATCCCGAAGGAATTTATTTTATTCAGACCGGGGGCAAGGACCTGACCATCAAGAATTCCCGCATCCACGGTACGCTCATCGTCGCCGCCGGTGGAAAGAAGGTGGTAGTGGATAACTCTGTATTCATGCACAACTACCGCGCGGACAATCCCGTTTTGATAGTCGACGGCGATTTGGAGTTAAGGTTCTTCTCAGATGCACCGCTGTCCGAGGGGGCTTGCGGGCACAACTTCAACCCGCCTGGTGCGGACTATCAGGACCAAGACGACACCGACCAGCTCGACACGTATCCCAGCGAGATCCGGGGACTGGTCTACTGTTCTGGGAATCTGAAAATGCTACAGACCGCACAGGTCCGCGGGGTGGTCATCGCCGGGGAACAAGCTATCATCGAGGGGACTCCCACAATCATCCACGACCCGAACATACCCGCCAACCCGCCGGTCGGGTGCGCAGACGCAACCGGCCAGCTGAGCGTCGAGGCGGGAAGCTGGCAGCGAGAATCAGTTCCGTAACGATCCCCACCTTCAGCGCAAGACAAACACGCGCGACAGGACTCGAACCTGTAACCTTCGGTTCCGTAGACCGATGCTCTATCCAATTGAGCTACGCGCGCTTCAGCCGGACTTACTACTTGAAGATACAGACTTTCGATGAGTTCTCAAGGGCAATTGCGGGTATAGCGCCTTCAGGACGGGAAGATCATAGCGTCGGCGAAGGCGGTCTGGAACCGGGCGTCGCCGGAAAGCTCGACATGCCGGACGCTACCGGCGATCTGCTCGCCCCGGCGGCGGGCGGAGACGCAAAGCAGAGCCCACTTAGCTCCCGCCAGCGACGTGTTCCCCACGTAGTGGATGCGATCGTGATCGACCTCGCCGGGGAGCAGCCCGATCCGCTGGGCGTTGCTGCGACGCATAAAGCTGCCGAACCCCCCCCCGATCAGGACGGACGCCAGGTCCGCGCCGTCCACGCCCGCCCGCCTCAGCAGGAGCTTTACGCCCGAGCGAATAGCAGCCGTCGCCAGCTGCAACTCGCGGACGTCTCTGTCGGTGAAAACTACTCCCGCCCCGCCGCCCCTTCCGTCGGCGACGAGGAACCGCACCCGCCCGTCCGCGTCGCGGCCGACGCGATCTTTCAGCGCCGGCGGGACAGATACCGGTAGCTCATCGGGTCCGAGCATCCGCCCGGTGGAGCTGACGATCCCGACGGTGAGCAGCTCCGCCGTCAAATCGACAAGCCCCGTCCCGCACAGACCCACCGGCGCGGCGCCTCCTATTACGCTTATCCGCACGTCATCTTCGAAGATAACCTTCTCGATGGCCCCGGCGGCAGCCCGCATCCCGCAGGAGATCCTCCCGCCCTCAAACGCCGGTCCCGCCGCCGTAGAGGCAGCCCACAACAACCCGTCGCGGGCCACGATAATCTCGCCGTTGGTCCCGATGTCGATCATCAGCACGGCGCCCTGGCGGGTGGGTAATTGCGTCGCGAGGATCCCGGCGACCGTATCGCCGCCGACGAACCCGCCGATCACACCGAACACGTACGCAAGGGCCCGCGGATGGACCGTAATCCCAAGCTCGCCCGCCGCGACGGTCAGTGCGTCCTTGCGGGCCGGGGCGAAGGGAATCTCGCCCAACCGCGCCACGTCCAGGCCGCACAGCAGATGCTGCATCGTCGTGTTACCGGCAAAGGTGAGCTCATATATATTCCGGCGGTCGATACCGGCCTGACGGGACAGATCGTCGATCATCCGATCGACCGCCGAGACCACCGCCCTGCGGAGCTGCTCGGGATGCTCCGCCCCGCCCCGGGCGTACGTGATCCGCGTCAGCACATCGTCTCCGAAGTCTCTTTGTGGGTTCATCGCCGAGGTGACCGCCAGCTCATCACCATTGCGCAGGTCCAAAAGCGCACCCACCAACGTTGTGGTCCCGATATCGAACGCCGCCCCATAACAGTCCGTCCTCGTGTCGCCGGGTTCAAGGTCGATCAGCTCACCGTCGGCGAGCACGGCCGTGACGGTCCCGCCCGCAGCATCTATTCGCTCGCGCAGCTGCGTGCTCAACTCGAATTGCGCATCCTTGAGCTCCAGCCGCTGCGCCAGCGCCGCCTCGTCGCCCAGGGCCCCCGCCGGGACAGACAGATAGACCTTGCGGACGGCGGGCTGGATTTCGCCTGCTTCGAGCGGGCCGGTACGGGTGAGGATCTGGTGCTGATCGCCGAACAGCGAGGCGGCCGGGACGCTCACAACTGTATCCGTGCGGACCTCGGCCTGACAGGAAAGTCGCCAGCCCGCCTCAAGCTCAGCTTCGCTGAAGATCTGGCGCTCGGGACCGGTCGGGGCGGAGGCGCCGGAGGTGATCCGGACGCGACACCGTCCGCACGTGCCCTTCCCGCCGCAGGGAGTGTCGATGGTCAGCCCCGCCCTGGCGGCTGCCTCGAGGATCTTAGTCCCGCTCAGGACATACACCGCCTGGCGATGCGGGTGGAATTCCACTGTCACTTGTTCGGGAGGCATGTGCACCTACAGTTCGATTGCTACATACTACCGTCGCAGAAGCGAGAGGCAAGCTTGACAGAGCCCCCGCTAAGGGCCCTACTGGTGAAGCGGAAGCTGTGGCGGTCATCTCAAAACTCAAAGGTAAGGGTCCTATGAAAGGGACAGCACTCATCACGGGCGGCGCGAAGCGGATCGGTAAGGCGATAACACTGTCACTCGCCGAACGGGGATTCGACATCGCACTGCACTACAACCGCTCGGGCGTCGAGGCCGAGCAGCTGTCGCAGCAGGTCCGGGCGATGGGGCGAAAGTGCCGTCTATTTCCCTGCGACCTGGGTGACACCAAGCAGGCACTGACGCTCATCGAAGCCGTCTTTGACGCCTTCCCCGACTGCAACGTCTTGGTGAACAACGCCTCGATCTTCGAGGGGACGGATTTCCTGGAAACGGACGAGGCGACGTTCGACGCCAATTTCAACGTGAATTTCAAAGCCGCCTTTTTCCTGGCCCAAGCCTTCGCCCGCCGCTGCAAATCCGGACAGATCATCAATATCGCCGATGCCCGCGTTGGGCGAACGACCACCGCCCACTTCGCCTACACGCTCTCCAAGAAGCTGCTTTGGGAGTTTACCAAGATGGCGGCGAGGCGGCTCGGCCCGGATATCCGCGTCAACGCCGTCTGCCCGGGCCTGATCTTACTTCCCCGCGGCGCCGAGGCCGACAGCTTCGAGAAGCTCATATCAGAGCTGCCCTTACGCAAGCAGGGCACGCCCGACCAGGTCGCCGCAGCGGTCTGTTTCCTCGCCGAGGCCGATTACGTCACCGGGGAGGCGATCTTCATCGACGGCGGCGAGCACCTCAGATCTTAGCGCCCGCCTCGGCGTCCAGGAGGATAGATCTCCGGGTGATTCCGTCATAACCGACCGCCCAGCAGCTTGCGGAACGGATCGTGGGGCCTATAATAACCATCCATGAAAGGAAGCGGCCCGGCCGCCGAGCGGGATGGTCTTATGAGAAGGTTCTACATCCTTGCGATCACAGGGGCGATGGTCCTGACAATTGCGCAGGGACCTGCGCGGGCAGACCAGAAGTACGAATGGAAAGATGGGACGTGGGTGGCGATGGTCGAGCCGGTCGAAGGAACCTCCGCCGGCGAACTGGGGATCATTCGACAGCACTTCGCCGAAGGCCGGCACAAAAAGGCGGTCAAGGCGGCGAAGAAATTCCTGAAGCGCTACCCAAGTTCACCCGGGCGTGAAGAAGTGATGATGCTCGCCGGTCAGGGCCAGTTCGAACGAGGCCGTTACTACCAGGCGTTCGAGTGGTTCGAGAAACAACTGATCGCCTATCCCGCCGGACAGTACTTCCAGCGGAGCCTGAAGCGACAGTACGAGATAGCCGAGGCGTTCCTAACGGGTAAGAAGCGGATCATCGGGCCGCTGCGACTGAAGGCCACCGGCGAAGGGCTGGATATCCTTTTCCGCATCGCCGAGCACGCCCCGGGCTCGCAGCTTGCCCAAGAGGCGCTGCTGCGGATCGGTGATTACCATTACGCCCGGCGCGCCTGGGGGGAGGCGACCGAAGCGTACGATCAGTTCCTGAAGCTTTACGGTAAGTCGCCCCATGCCCCCCATGCGATGCTTCAGGCGGCCAGGGCGTCCCTTTCCAACTTCAGAGGCTTCGCCTATGACGATACGCCCCTGCTGGAGGCCGAGCAGAGATTCCGCTTTCTCATGGAGCGCTTCCCCCGCACGGGCGAAGTCGCCGGCGCACCGAAGATCCTCGCCAATATCATGGAGATGAAGGCCCACAAGCGCTACAAGGAAGCGGAGTTCTACGAACGCACGGGGCGGCGGAGGGCGGCGGAGGCAGCTTACAAGAGACTGATCGCCGAATCCCCGATAAGCCGTTGGGCGTACAAGGCCCAGCAGGATTTGGACAGACTGGCCGCCGGGGGTAAGGCGAAACGGGCGCGCTGGCCTCGCTTCGCCGCCCTGATGCGATGGCGCCGCCGGTCGAATAACGCCCCCACCCCCGAATCGCCGATAGAAACACAGTCCGCAAAGAAAAGTGAGCAAGACAAATGAACCGAATAGCAGACATAGGCTCCCTGGCGCTTTGTACCTTACTGGTAGCAGCGGCCGGATGCACCACGAACCCCAACACGGGTTACACGACGGCGAGCCATTTTCGGACCGGGATAGAAACGGTCTGCGTGCCCATATGGGTGCGGGGCAAGAACGTCTATCGCCGCGGGTTGGAAATGAGGCTGACCGAAGCGCTGGTCAAGAGAATCGAGCACGATACCCCCTACAAGGTCACCACAAAGCCCCGGGCCGATACACAACTGACCGGAACGATAGACAACATCGAACAACGGGTATTGAGCTTCAATCCCAACACGGGACTGGCACGAGAGATGGAGTTGACGGTGGTCGTCTCGTTCACCTGGACGGACCTTCGAGACGGGCAGATCATCGAGAAGCAGAAGAACTTCCGCGTCGTGGGAAACTACATAGAAGAATGCCCGTTTTCGGAAGATTTCTTCCAGGGCAGCGAAGACGTCGTCAACAAACTCGCCAAGCGGATCGTAGAACAAATGGAAGCGCCATGGTGAGCCGGGGCCCGATTGACTGCTAATCCCTCTGGCCGCTCGTGCCGAAATCTACAAACGGGAGCCGCGTGCTTGCGCGACCGTTTGTCTTCCGAAACGCCTCGCGGTCGTATAAAATGGATTACAGGTCCCGCGAATCGGTAAGGTGAGCCTAGTGGACGAGAAAAAACGCGACAAACCCAACCGTACGCAACCGCCCCAGATGCCCAACCGCTTCGGCCGGTCGATGATGGCGTGGGTGGTCGCCATCGGTCTGTCGTTGGTGTTGGTGCTGGTCCTCAGCCAGGGCATGGACAAACGCCGCGAGATCAGCTCGCCGCAATTCTGGGCCTACGTGGAGAACGGGAACGCCGAAGGCGAAATAACGGTGCGGGAAAACGAGATCCAGGGCGTGCTGGCGGACGACACGCCCGGACTGACCGCCGATCAGACCCGAAAATTCTTCGTGACGTACAACTACACCGTCGATGAGAACTTCGACGAGCGAATGCGCCAGGCCCTGGGCAAGCACAACCGGGCGTGGCATAAGTACAAACTTCGAAGCTGGTGGGAAAGCGTCCTGCCGCACCTGCTGATCACGATCGTGGTGTTCCTGGCGATTTGGTTCCTTCTGTTTCGCCGGATAGGGTCGGCCGCCAGCGGCGGAGGGTTTTTGGGCAGCTTCGGGCGCTCGCGCCACCGGATGGTGACCAAGGAGCACACGAACGTCACGTTCGGCGACGTGGCGGGAATCGACGAGGCGAAGGAAGAACTTACCGAGATTATAGAGTTCCTCAAGAACCCGCGGCGCTTCCAGCGTGTCGGCGGGCGGATTCCCCGCGGGGTTCTGCTGGTGGGCGAACCGGGGTGCGGTAAGACGCTGCTGGCCAAAGCCATCGCCGGCGAGGCCAGCGTGCCCTTCTTCCTGATCTCCGGGAGCGACTTCGTTGAGATGTTCGTCGGCGTCGGGGCCTCGCGGGTCCGCGACCTGTTCAAACAGGCCAA
>DAOVQV010000114.1 GCA_030628445.1 Phycisphaerae bacterium
CTCGCCTGGCGGAAAAGACGGGTATGTTCCGGTTACCCTCGTCGCCCCAGTTGAGCCACCACCCAACACCAACCGACGCGACGATTAGGATGATCGCCAGGAGGACCAAGGCTTTGTTTTGCCAAAGCCCGCTCCAATCAACTTTCCGCTGTTTGTTATTCGTTGTCATTGGGTTCGTACTCACTGAACAGTCCTTGGTCATCGATCTTCAATACCCCCATGTCACGCTGGAGTTCCAGCGCCGCGACACGATAGTCGACCAGGGCCGCCGTCCGGGCGTTCTGGGCCGACAGCAGCGCCTCCTGGGACTCCAGCACGTCACGTACCTCGGCCCGGCCGGCCTGGAGGAACAAGGCCGTGCTCTTGACGCGGCGTTCCGCCAGACGGACCGCCTCGTACTGGATCTGGAAGCTCTCCCTCGCCTGCAGCAGCGATCGCAGCTCGTCGCGGATCTCCTGCTTGATCTTGTCCTCCAGTTCCTGGACCGCACGCACGGATTGCTCCAGGGCGATGTAGCTTCTGCGGTAGACGTTCCGTTCGAATGTTCTTTCAAGCGGCAGGTTCAGCGCCAACCCTACAGTATATAGGCCCATCTCGGGTCGTAGCTGGGCGTTGGGCAGACCCGCCGAATTGAGTGTCCGACGGTTTCCCGCCCGGCCCGTCCCGATCAGGGTCAGCCCCATCCGCAGCGCGTCCGCCGCCACCACTACTTTACGCTGGGCGTCGAATACCTCTCCGTGCAGCACGGACAAGTCCAGGCGGTGCTTCAAGGCTAGCTCGATCGCTTTGGTCGGCTCGATCTCAAGCGGACCGCCCTGTCGGCTCGGGGGCCTAAGCGTCACCGCAGCGTCCGCCGAGATCGGCTCCTCTTCGGTCTGCTCGCCCGGGGGGGTGGTCAGGGCCCGAAGGACCTGCTGGGCCTGCTCGGCGATTTGCTGCAGCTGCGAGTGTTCCAGCTCGATGCGTGCATCCGCAGACAGGCCCAGCGTCAGCTTCAACGTGTCCACCCGGCGTGCGTACGTCTGCTGGGCCCCGATCCAGCGGTCCCTGGCCCGCAGCTCATCCTGCCGCGCTTGGTCGACCTGCATCTCCGGGAGTCGACCGGCGCCGGCCAGCTTCCTGGCCCGGCGAACCTCGGTAACCAACCCGCGGTAGTTCTCCTCGGTGTTCTTGACCTGGTCGAGCTGCTCCAACGCGGAGAGGTACTGGGTGGCCACCTGCACGGCCAGCGTCCGCTTGAACCGTTCCAGCGAGAGGATCGAGTAGACGACGTCCCGCTCGGCCTGTGTCAGTGGTTCGGTGACGATGTGGGCACCCGATCCGCGCAACAGCGGGATCGTGATTGTGGCGTCGGCGAGGATCCCGAACGACGACGCCCGATCCATTGACAGTAATTTCACCAGGTCCAGGGCCAGATGTGCGGTGAAGGCTGCGCCGGTTTTGAATCGCTTCGCGATGGACGCAGTGCCCGTGTTCTCCAGGCCGCGCACGTCCGGGCCGTCCCCGGGATTGTCGATGTACCTGGACGCCAGCGCACCGGCGAACAGATAGCGGAAATCCTTCGCCTCCAGGTCCAGGGCCAGTGCAGATTCGAAGAGCTGTTCCTTGCGCGTCTGGTAGTCCGGGCTGTTGCGAGCCGCGATCATCAGCGCGTCGACCATGGACACCCGAAGTGGATCGTCCAGCGGCTGGACCGGACCAACCTCGCCGGGCGGGTCGGCGGGAGGGGGATAGTCCGCCTCGGGCCAATGGGCGATCGTCTTCAGATCCGCCACGCCGAGGGCGGTCCTGCCCGAATATGGTAAGTCCTGCCCCAAAAGCAACCGACGGCGGAGCGTCTGGGAGGGTTGTTCTATGCTGAACGGCTGATCCCGGCCCAGCGCCTCTCGCTGTCCCCGTTCGATGATCGACAGGGCCGCCTCGTCCGCCTCGTGTCGGTAGGCGGCGGGCCGGCAACCCGCGGGGCACAGTAGCGCTGAACATACGGTAATCCCGAATGCTATCCGCCAAACCACGTGAATCTGCCTCCTTACCGCCCCTCGTAACTCATTGCCCGCGACCAATTGACCGAGGCGGTCTTGTCTGAAGGACCGGCCCCGTTCAAGAAGACCTCGACGACCTGACGAAAGCTGTCTGTCGACTCGTCCTGGTTGCACCGGTCTCGCCCGTGCGCCCGCAGCATACCCAGCAGATACCCGGCGAGGATCTCCACGGAGACGTCCATGCGCATCCTGCCCTCGCCAATGCCTCTGCGGAGGATCTCGGCGACGGCTGCGGCTAGTTTCTTGCGATGCTGGATCCACGTTTTGGACAGCGTCCCCTTGGAAAGCGACATCCGAGCATCCTCGGACCGCATCATCCGAAACAGCGGGCGGTGGCGGCGATGGAAATCGCGGATCTCCCTGCACGCCACGAGCAGCTGCTGTTCGAACGTGGCATCTTCCCGGACGTTCTGCTTGAGCAACTCGCACAGGTGATCGAAACCGCTGATGGCGGTGTGAAAGAACAAGTCGTCCTTGTCCTTGAAGTAGCGGTAGATCGTCCCCTTCCCGACGTTCGCCTCGTGGGCGACGTCGTCGAGGGTCACTTCATGGACGCGACGGCTGGTGAACAGCTTCTCGACCGCCTTCATGATCTGGGCACGCCGGTCTTGTCTGACCATCACCGTCCTCCTGACGATTGTTTCGACTATAGGCTCTCAGATCGCCTCTGTGGGCTCCTTCTCGAGCATGGCCCTCCTTGAGAAGGACGCATATTAACAAAACTGACCAGTCAGTATTATAGCACGAAGCCCCCGTCAACTCAAGACAAAGTGCAGTCTGCCCTGGGAACTCGCTCTTGCGCTCGCCGTGAGGCCGGTAGACTAAACCTATTTCGCGAAGGTCTTTCAGGCAGTTGAGGGGTGTCAATGCCGGCGGAGGGTTGGCGACAGAGAACTCGGTATTGGATAGGGTTTACTTTGCCTCTGACGTCATTATACATTCCAAGCTGATCCGGTGAGTACAGACTACCCAGAGCATGAGCGAATCCCAGATCACCATCCAGGACGTCCGGGCCGCTGCCGGCAGAATCCGCAGCTGATACTTCGGCCCCCGTATCGACGCAACACCGCGAGGTCGAACCTTCGTCGTTGAGCGATGACTCGGGCCCCGGGCGGCCGAATAGTGCTTCGAGTCTAAGCCAGTCTTCTACCATGCGTCGCGTTCCAGTTTGCCGCCGAACAGCGCCGATCCTCATGCCTTTCCGTCTGGACGATTGCTGCTGAGCACGACTTCTTCATGACCCGGCCAGTGTATGATCAAGCCATTCGATATCCGCCAGCATCGTCTCCCGAGCTTCGTCGCGAATGGCTCTGATGGGGATCTGGATATTCCGCCTGCGCAGTTCGTCGAGAAGCGCCTGTGTGAAAACACCGAAGCCATGACCGGACGTCTGCCCGCCATCTTCGGTTGGTGGGGGCGGAACCGCGCAACCAGGACTCCCCTCATTCCCTCCAAGCACCGCGGCCACAGTGTACCCGTTGCGCAGATACTCCTCGATCGTGTCAACCACGGAAACGCTCAACTCCTCGCAGCGGGATCGTCCCTCCGGCGTATTCATACGATCGCGGACTGGAACGCCAAGCTCTTTCATCCTAGACAGTCCGAGGAAAACCATCTCTGGGCAGGGCATCTGAATCACGCCCACCTCATGCTTCCTTAGGACATCGACTACGTCGTGATTCATGCCCGGATACTTCGCCGAGCCCGGCACACGGGCATTGTGGTTGAGGACGCAGTTGATTACGGCAACCATTTTCCTGCTTCTTAGGTCATCGTTCACGCCACACCTCCTCCATCGTATCTCCAATCCGAAAAACAATAAGTATACAAACTCCAATGGCCCTAAGTTAAGCATTTCAAGCGTGCCTTTTCACGGGGAATCTTGAGGAAGCCGTATCATCGTCGATCACGTGGCGGACGTGTTGCTCACCAAAGAGAATCATCCTGTCCAAGCACTCCCGCTTGATGGTCCGCACGAAACTCTCGGCGTAGGCTTCAGGTTGGGCGACTGCTTGGGTATCTTCAGACAGCGGACGCCTGGAGCCTTGAGCATCCGGTGGAACTCCTAGTGAACAGCGGGGTGCCAATTCGGATCCCACCCCCGCTACTATTGCCTGACGCCTTTTCCCTAATAGCCTGCTTGGTACATCATGCTTTGGGCATCCCGAACCATTGTAAGACCGAAGGAGAACAGGGCAGCGTTCTGTTCTCGTTGGAGAGCTTTCCTTTTTTGATAGTTGTCATATACTGGATCGTAATCCTGTTGGGACTGACCGTACTGCCAGGAGAATGAAGGGAGCTGATAGAGCCTGTAGGTTCCGTCTGTCTGAACTGCCATGAACGGCGGCAAGTGGAGGGTCTCATGGGTGGACGGCGTATGAGCAAGCGGAGAATCATGGTGGCAGCGGCGCAGATACTGACCGGCGCCGACATCGCAACGAACGCGAAAAAGATCGCGGCATTCTTGCGACGGGCCGCCGCCGACAAGTGTAGGATAGTGCTGTTTCACGAGGGCTGCCTGACCGGTTACCCGGCTGAGGAGAGCATTGGGCGGATCGACCTGCGAGAGATCGCCAGAGCCGAGCGGCGCATTTGCCGATTGGCAGGCCGTTTGGGTATCGCCGTGCTGCTGGGCAGCGTCAGCGAGGCAGGTGGCGAACTCTACAACGATGTGATGATCGTAAACGAAGCTGGCCGATGTCTTGGCCGATACGCCAAGACCTGGCGGGCCGGTGAGCCATGGTACGCCCCCGGGCCCGGGCCGGTCGTCTTCAAGGTCGCCGGCGTGCTGGCCACCGTCATCATCTGCCACGACCTGCGATACCCGGAGTTGGTCCGCCTGCCCGTAGCTGCCGGAGCGCAGATCGTGTTCATCGCCAACAACGAGAGCGGAATCGAGTGCGAGAACAAGCTCTCAGGTTACAGGGCAATGCAGATCGCCCGCGGCACGGAGAATTACGTGTTCTCTGTCATGTGCAACGCGCCGGCCGACCCGTCCGACATCGCCAGGATCGGATGCTCGCACGGCAACTCGATGATCGCCGATCCGCTGGGCAACGTTCTGGACGAGGCGGGCGTCTTCGAGGAGCGGCTGGTGACGGCCACGCTCGCCCTGTCCGAAGCTACGCGCAAGACCGCACTGCGGACATTGGGCAAGGCAGCTGCGTCCAAGCGGCTGTATGGCACGGCCTGCGAAAACCCCGCCTACGCCGCCTGGATGGCCCAGGGCCTGAAGCTTGTACGTCGATTGTGAGTCGCCCGCGGTGTCTGTGCCGACTTCAATGCCAGGCCGACCACCGTAGTTCCCAGGCAACAGTGGCGCCGACGGCTTCCTTATGCGCGTGATCCACATCACCGGCCTTATCGAAACCGCAGCCGGGCAGAACGACTTGGGCTTGCCTGTCTTGCCGGATGCGATCTAGGCCGGCTGCGTCCCGATCGCCTTGGCAGCCTTGGCGATCAGTTCTTGCTCCTGCTCGCTGCGGTACATCATGCCCACATCCGGCAGGACATCGTCGCCAACCTGTTCAGCCGGCACGGTCTTGACCCTTGCCCAGTCCGGAATCTCCAGCGGAGCCTCGACGGTCGAGTACTGATCGCGGTTGGCCGGCGGCAGGATATTGCCCGCCACGTACAACTTGCCCATCTCGTTGTCTGTATAGACCGTCCCCTGCGGGAAGTCGGACGCCTTGGCCCGGTCGGCGTAGTCCGGTCCGGGGTCCCAGCCGTAGATCAGCGCCGAATCCGGCCTCCTACCGTCCGAACAGAAGACATTATTGACCACGTTGGCGTTGAC
>DAOVQV010000099.1 GCA_030628445.1 Phycisphaerae bacterium
CGAGATGCAATTCGTCGCCTCCTACAGCGGCGCGGCGGAGCATGCCTTTACACTGGATGAGCAAAAGCCCGAAGCCGCTGCCGGCTGGAAGGTCGGCGCCGACGAGAACACCGCCCCGCTGACCGATACCTTCAGGGCCGCTGATCTGGTCAGCAAGCACCTGACGTTCACGACCAACGCCTTAACGCCGCAGACGGCGTACGTGGTCCAGTACCGTTGGGCCTCCCGGCCGCTGCGCGACCCCAAGACGGGCCTACCGGTGCCCGTACCCAAAGACGAACAGCCGCACTGGACTGAACTGACGCAACTGACAACGACACGCGAAAAGGCCGGCGTCAATCTCGCCAACGCGGCGGGACTGGCGCTGATGGCGGTGGCGCCAATCCTGGCGATCATCATCTCGGCGCTTCGCTTCAATCACATCGACGTGAAGATCATCCACACGGACTACTCCGATCACAAGCCCACGGGGCGCATTTTGGGTATCGTGGCGTTGGTGCTTGGTGCGGTAGGCGTTGTGGGGCTGGTTCTAGCTTTTGTCAACATGATCGGCGCGGCGGCGGACTTGCGCGCCGGCGCCGACCCGGCGACGGTAGGTGAGATTTGCGCTTTTGAAATGTTCCTCGTCGCCGGGGCCCTGGCGGGCTTGTCGGCGCTGCTGGTCGGCGGGCTGAGCGTCTGGCGGATGGAGCGGCGGCTGATCAAGGCCAGCATGCTCACCAGGTTGGCGGCGGCTCTGGGGATATTGACTGTGGGGCTGGCGGCCGGGCTTATATTGGCGGCCTGGACGATGGCGACACGTTTCCAAATCAAGCCGATTGTGTACGACAACGAACTATCCGGAGCCAGCTACCTCATCCTAAGCGGTATGTTGGCCCTGATAGTGATCGGCCTGCTGTGGTGTTTCTACAGAGCAATCCGCGCTACGTCCGGCCCGGGCGAGGCCCCACAGCTGCCCGAAGCGGATTAGACGAGCCCATGCTAGCGCCGGCGGCGTTGGCGACGTGAGATCTCGCGGGCGATGTCACGCTGCTGGTCGCGCTGCTTGATTAGTTGGCGTTTATCGTACGTGCGCTTCCCGACGGCGACCCCCAGCTCGACCTTCGCCCAGCCACGCTTGAAATAGACTCCCAGCGGCACGAGAGTCTTACCTTTCTGGTTGACGTGTGAGGAGACCTTCTGAATCTGCCTGCGGTGCAGCAACAGCTTGCGGTCCCGCGTTGGATCGTGCTGCAACCGGCCCGTGGCGTTTGGGTACTGTGCGATATTGGCCCCAACCAGGTAAAGCTGGCCCTGCGACAAGCGGGCGTAAGCATCGTCGATCTTCACCGCACCGGCCCGAAGCGATTTCACCTCCGTACCGGTAAGCTCGATCCCGGCCTCAACCACCTCAAGAATATGATAACCGTGGCGGGCCTTCTTATTGGTAATCCGCACGCCCTTACGGCCGGCTTGTTTCTTTCGCTTGGCCATTGCGTTCCAAGTTACCGATGACTCTGACCGCCACCGCAGCTTACAAAACGATCGGAAGGCCCCACACGATACCCGTTGACAAAGTCACGCCACGACATCAGCCTCCCCCCCGCGGGGAGGATCCGTTCGATCCGCACCAGTCCCCTCCCCGCCGCTACAAGCAACTGCTTGTCTATCGACCCGCTTGGACCGCCCGTCCCCGGGGCGACCGAAGCGGCCGCGATGGAAACGGCCACCTCCCGGTGGTCCGATCGGACGAAGATCGCCTGGGCGCTGGGCCAGGGCAGACAGCCTCGCACGAGATTGCAAATCGTCGCCGCATCGGCGGTCCAGTCGATCCGCCCGTCGGTCTTTTTCAGCTTCGGCGCAAGCGTGGCTTTGGCCTCGTCCTGCGGCGTCGGACAGCGCGCCCCTGCGGTCAGCATCTCAAGAGTCCGCCCGACCGCCTCGGCGCCTATGTCGGCCAGTCGCCCCCGAAGCTCTTGGGCCGTCTCTTGCGGTCCGATCTCGGTGGGTATCTGGACGTAGATCGGCCCGGCGTCCATCTTGTCGACGAGCTCGAACGTGCTCACGCCGGTCTGTTTATAACCCCGGATGATCGCCCAACTAACCGGCGCGGCCCCGCGAAGCCCGGGCAGGAGCGACCCGTGGAGGTTAAAGGCGCTGACGGCGGCTTCATCGCGGACGAGACGGCCGATAAGCTGCCCGAAGTCAACAACGCATATGACGTCCGGCCGCAGGGAATGAATCTTCCCGAGGGACTCCTCGGCGTTGATGTTTGCAACCTCGGTGGGTTCCAGTCCCAGCGCCGGTGCGGTTTGGGCTACAGCAGTTTGTGTAAGCTTACCGCCTCGACCGGCCGGGCGGGCAGGTTGAGTAATTACGGCGGCAATTTGGTGACCGGCAGCAGCGAGGGCCCGAAGCGACGAGACCGCAAAGACACCGCTCCCGCAAAAGACAACTCGCATGATTCACCTCTTGGGAAGGTATTTTGCAGAGGCCGCAACAACCCACAAGGTAAAAACCCCGCGTTCCCCTTACAGCGGTTAACGGGATTCTGTACACCGCTCTACAGTCCCCAGCAAAACGACGGGCGAACCGCGTTGTACGAGGGACCTAGCCAACCGGTCTGTCCTCAACGCGGGGGCCCTGGCGGGCATTGAGCAGCACGGCCGCGGCGACGAGCGCCATCCCGGCGAGCATCGAGACGGTCGGCGATTCGCCAGGGACGATAATCCACGAAACGATCGCCCCGAACACCGGGATGAGGAACTTCCACATGTTCAGCCGCGACACCTGCATACGCCGCAGAAGGTAAAACCAGATGGAAAACGCCGTCGCCGAAACCATGGACATGTATCCCAGCGCTATAAAGAACCGCACCGGCGGGACCGAGACGGGCAGTTCCCCGAGGATCACCCCCAAGGCCCCCAGGACCACTCCGCCCGCGCCCATCTGAAGGCTGTTCAATAGGAGGGGATTGATCCGTCGCCGCCGCCGCGCGATCAGGACGTTGCCCAATCCTGAACTCGCCACGGCCGCAAGCAGCAAGCCCATACCGAAAAACTCCCGCAGGCCCGCCGGTTCCCAAGGCTCCGAGCCCAATATGATAATCACCACGCCGAGCAGTCCCAGCAAGATCAAGCCCGCCTTAGCCCTGTCCATTGGGTCGTTAGGCATCAGAAAGTGGGCCGTCAAGGCTGCGATCAACGGCGAAGCGCCGACCACGATCGCCCCCTGCGCCCCCTGGGCCCACTGCATCCCGAAGGTAAATACGCCGCAGACGATCACTGTCTGGAGCAGCGAGACCAACAGTATGAACGGCCAGGAGCGGCGAACCTGCGCCGCCGGCCGCCCGCGCCGCGCCCAAAGCGGCACGAGCAGTATGGACGCAAGGATATAGCGCATCGACGCCAGTGGAAGCGCCGGGACATACCCCAGGCCGATCTTCATCGCGCCGAACGCCGACGCCCACAACATGCACGCCAGAATCGCCAGTGGCGCGTAGCTCGCGCCGCCGGATGTCGATAGCTTGCTGGGTGGCTCTGCTGCCATGGACCTCTTATCCGGAATCTCCCATATGGCTTTCTCTGCACTGACCTTCGCGGGCTGTGGTCTGCGATTCTATCGCGTTCTTAGAAGTGGTTTCATAACCTGCTTCGCCGGCGAAAGCGAGGGATTTTGTCGATCTGGCAAAGAGCAGAAGCGACGGCATATCCAGGAGATATGTCGAGCTTTCGCGACGACGGCGCAGCTATTCGAGGCGGTGATGCTGATCTGTCTCGGTTTGGGCTGACGTCGGAATCCACTACGTCACGGCCGCATGTCATTCCGTTAAGGGCTCTTAGAGTTGAGCCGGCGAGCAATGCGGCAGAACGGCGTAGGGGACGACGATCTCGTCGAAAGCCCTAAAGAACGCCTCAAGCACCTCGGGGTCAAAGCCCCTGTCCTCCTGCCTGCGGATGATGTATGCACCCACGTCGATAGGATATGGCTCTTTGTAGCAGCGCTTGGAGACAAGCGAATCAAAGACATCGGCCAGGGCAACGATCCGTCCTTCGATTGGAATGTCCGTGCCCTTGAGCTTTCTAGGATACCCGCTCCCGTCCCATCGCTCGTGGTGAGTGAGGGCTATCTCGCGAGCGACTCGGTGCAAATCGTTCTGCGGATCGGCTAGGATCTCGCCGCCGATCATCGTGTGCTTCTCGGATACCCGCCGCTCCTGCGGGGTAAGCGGGCCGCGCTTGGTCAGGACCGAGTCGGGGATCCCGATCTTCCCGATGTCATGCATCGGGGAGGCCCACTCGATCAGCTCGACCTGCTCGGGCGGTAAGTCCATGGCCTTTGCGACCAGGCTGGAGACGTGGCTGATGCGGCGAACGTGGTCGGCCGTATCGTCGTCGCGAAACTCCGCGGCCACGGACAGGCGGATGATCGTATCCAGGTGTGCCTGCTTGAGCTGCTCCTGGAGTCGGGCGTTTTGAATCGTCACCGCCGCCATTGACCCCAGCGAAAGTATCCCGCCGCAGTCATCTTCGGGGAACGCCACAGTCGCCCCGGACTCATCGAGGCGGTTGACCAGTTCAAGGACGCCGATGCATCGGCCGTCCGGACATGTCAGTGGAATCCCCAGTATGCTCTCGGACCTGTAACCGGTGGCGGCTTCGAAATCGCGGTTGACCCGAAACGGCGTACCCGAGGGCAGCTCGTACGAGTTCGCGATGTTCTTCGGTTCCTTGCTGAAGGCTACGAACCCCGCCAGCGAATCGCATGTCAGCGGGGTTTCCTTGCCCAGAAGATGACGCGTGAGCTCCGGTGTGCCGACCTTGTCGTTCTGGGTGGCGACGAACTTCAGGCGGTCCCGGTCGAGCACGTACAGGCTGCCGGCTTCGGCGCGCGTGAGCGTGCGCGCCTCACAGAGAATCATCTCCAGCATCTTCTGGCGGTCCGGGACCGCAGAAAGTCCCACCCCTACCTGCAACAAACTTTGCAGGACCTGCTGGTCTTTAGCAAGCTGCTGAGCTGCCACCACATCCTCCCCATGAATCCTAGGGATACAGCGTCTGCCTTGAGGCACATAAAACCTCGACTGCGTATGGTGAATTTGTCGGCAAGGTCTGTGTGCAGATTAAGTAACACTTTGCCAGATAAGGGATTTCCCTAGTTGTCGTCCGGCCGATGGCGGACCGAAGGCCCCCAGCCAAGCTCATCGCCAAGGCCCGCCCCGCCGGAAAGCCGCCAGGCAGCAATTGACATAACCACCCCGCTACAATAAGGTTCCCGCCCGCTGGGCCGCACCGGTGATGAGAATATCGGCTGCCACATCGACCAGGCGCACCCTAAGCGGAGCAATAGGACGAAGTTATCGACCTATGAACACGAAGGCGCCGGGTAAGTGGCTCGCCGCCGGCGACGTGATTGGCCCCCGGTCCAAATGGATCGGCGAGCCGACAAACATGCTCCGTCAGCCCCCAAGAAACTACCACGCGCCGAAACTCGCAAATACGCGCCGGTTGGCGCCAATCGTCGCCAATCGCCGCAGCCGGTCCCTGCCCGTCGCCACTGCTCGCCAAAAGAAGCCCAAAGGCGCCGAACGGCTGGCCGCCGCAATTCGCGGACGGTCAGTTCGACTTCTTTTCGGCGGCGCCGCTGCCGCGCCGGGCCAGGGCGATACCGATCAGCACCACAACGCCGCCGGCGATCTGCGCCGCGCTTAGCGACTCGCCGAAGATCACCCACGCAGCGGCGCCGGCGACCACGGGTTGGAACAGCAAGCTCACCGAAGAGAAGCTCGCCGGGAGGTGCGCGAAGGCATAGGCGATCAGCCCCTGCCCGCCGACGTGCGAGACAAGCCCCAGCGCCACCAGGATTCCCCAGGCCGCCAGGCCGGTGAGGATGAGCTTCTCGCCCGACAGCAGCGAGATCACCAACAGCAGCACCGCCGACGACACTGAGCTTACCGAGAGGATCTGCGCCACGCCGAAGCGATTGCGCAGGCGTTTGATGGACAACTGATAGGCGGCGTAGAACAGCGCAGTGATAAGCCCCAGCCCATCGCCGAGCATGTGCCGCGTGCTCACCGCGAAACTGGCCCGCACCAGGACCGCCGCCCCCGCCAGCGCCAGGACCAGCCCGAGCGAGAAGCTCACGCCAAGCGTCTCTCGCAGCCACACCCACCCCGCCAGCCCCACGAAGATCGCCGCGAAGTTCGCCAGCAGCGTCGCGTTGGCGACGGTTGTGAACTTGATCGACCAGTGCCAAAACGCCAGATCGCCTGCGAACAGCACGCCCGGGATTCCCAGCAGGAGCCAATCTCGGCGCTTCGGCGCGCGTCGTGCGGCGGGGCGGCCGGGCGATCCGCGATGCAGCAGCACATGAGCCCAA
>DAOVQV010000085.1 GCA_030628445.1 Phycisphaerae bacterium
AATCGCCGACTTCCGAGCCGTGCACAAACAGCGCGAATTCGCTGCCGGGAGGCAGGGGGTTCTGGAGTTGTTGCGAAGGCGTCCTTGTTCGATAGTAGATATCGCCGGTGGCCTCGGGATGCACCGAAACGAGGTAATCAAGTATCTGGAAGAGCTTAAAGCCGAGAACTTGATCGAGCAGCTCTCCACGGAAGGCAGCTTGTTTTACAAAGCGAAGCCGTAGCGGCTTGACTGTGAGAGGCGGCGTTGGTAATGAGCGTCGGAGCAACCCGTCGAGTCTATTTAAGTTTGCCGAGGAGCTTCTTTTTCAGGGGACTGGCGAGCAAATCCCCGAGACTCGCGAGGTCCGCTTCGGTAGGATCTGATGTCAGGTCGCCCTGTCCGTCGCCGCCATCGGAAACCGCGCTCGACGACGCAACGACGGGTGCGCCCGAGATTCCGTTGTCGAAATCGCTCAAGTACGACGACGAAATCGGTTCGGCGGACTGGGCAAGTTCAGTGTAAGTGATACTGCTGGAGGTTTGCGGACCGGTCCCGAACTTATCCTTCCGCATTCCGCCGATGTTTCCGGGTTGCGGATCGCCCGGTCCGCCGGTCTGGTCCGCCCAGTCGGGGTTACCGCGATCCTTCTGCAGGACCAAGCCCAGCTCGCCGTAGGGTTCGCCGTTTCGGGTCGCATCTGTGCCGAGCGTCTGGTCCGCACCGTCGGCCTCGGACAGGGCGTAAAGGAATTCGGGGATTCGCGGCATAAGCGCCCGGTTGACGGTGAAGGCTCCGAAGGGCCCGAACGGGACGACGTAGCTGTTGAACTCGCCCGCCCAGTCGACCAGACGGTCCGCCCCGGTGTTGGCGATGAGAACGTCTCTTCCGCCCCCGCCGTACGCGATGTCCGCATCGGCGAACGGATCGGGATCGGGTTGAGTGTTGGCTCCGCCGAGGGTATCGAGGTTGTCGTCCGCGTTCAGCAGGTCAGATCCCAACCCGCCGTAAATGTGATCCTCGTTCGTCCCGCCCACCAACCAGTCGTTTCCGAGATCTCCGAAGATCACATCGCGCCCGTCGTCGATCTTCGCTCCTTCGGGATCGGCCGCCTCGAAGTTGAGTGCGTGGTTCTCGACCTTCGACCACGGGTCGTTCTCGTTGTAATCGGTGAACTCACCAACGACTTCGTCGAACAAGATTGCGGTTGGTGCGACGATCGGATCGGGTATGGATATCCCGAACCGCCCGGCGGCGGCGTCATAAAACGCGGCGATGGCTTCGGCCCCACTGAGGGCGTCGTCGCCCGCTTGACCGTGCATAAAGTCGTCGCCCAATCCGCCGTACATCACATCCTTCCCTCCCAGGTCGAACGGTTCGAGATCGACGGACTTCTTCAACCGCCCCGCCTCGTGGATCGTCGCCAGGAAGTGATTCGCCGGGGTATTAATAGTCTGCTCGGTGGTCGGTTCCAGCCGGTACAGCGGTTCTGATAACCCGTTGCGGGCGGTCTGAATCTTCCCGTCATCGCCCAGAATCCCGTCATGCCCGCTTCCCCCGGAGATCCAGTCATCCCCGTTACCTCCGTACAGGTCGTCGTCCTGGGCGTCACCGAAGAGTATGTCGTTACCGGCCATTCCGTGGATAACATCATCACCGCTCTCACCGTGGATCAGATCGCCCGTCCCGATATCGGCCGCCCCGTACCCGGGCGTGTAATCCAGAAGATCGTACGCGCTGGCGACGATGCGAATCGCACCTGCATACGTGTCGTAGTTGAAACTCAGTAAGGCTCCGCCCAACACCGGGCGGTAGATAATCCCGTTATCACCCAGGATTACATCGGCGTCGCGCGCGTGGGCGTCGTCGCTCAGATCGCCCATTGTGTTGCGAGCAGCCGCCGTTCCGGAACCGCCGAAGATCCAGTCACTGCCGTCCGGCCGCTGGGTCGGGGCGGACAAACCGAACAAGTCACTGCTGCCCCCAATAATGTCGTCCTGCCCCTGATTACCGAAGATCAAATCGTTTCCGCCGTTACCCTCTATGTAGTCATCTCCGTCGTCAGGTCCATCCATACTCGGGTCGGCCGCGCTGACGAATTCGGCGATCGAGGCGTCGCCCTGCACCACGTCGTCTCCGAGCTGGGCGAAGATCACGTCGTCGTTTGGACCACCGGCGATATAGTCCCCTCCGAAGGTCGCGGCGGGGGGTGAATCGCTGTGATCGAGCAGCGTGATGTCGCGCCCCGCTGCACCGCGCGGATCGCTCTGGTGTTCAGGACCGACATCCGCCGAACCGTCATCCGCGTAAAGCGTCGTTCCGTTGAGTATCCTGAAGCGCGGGCTAACCGCATCGCCGCGCCTTAGAATGACCGCGTTGTCGCCCGCGATGGCGTCATTGCCCGCCCCGCCATCGATGGAATCACCGCCGTCGTGCCCGCCGGAAACATTGTGTCCGCCGATCAGATCGTCGTGTTCGGACCCGCCGTAGATCGTGTCAGCTCCCTGCTGACCGAGGATTATGTCGTCCCCGCCGTCCCCGTATAGCTCGTCGGACCCGCCGCCCTGCGTGTCCTGCGTGTAGATAGCAGTGAAGGTGAAGGGATCGTTCTGCATCGCCAGCGGAAGCAACGTCGCGTCGATTTCTCCGGAAACAATACCGTGATCACCGAATATCAGGTCGTTGCCCTGCCCGCCGTGGACCGTATCGCCGGCTGTGCCCGCCAGAACGATGTCGTTGCCGGCCCCGGCGTCGATAATGTCGCCGCCACCGATGTTCGGCTCGGCGACGGATATTTGATCGATATCCGAGGGGTCGCCGTCGTCGATCGTGTAGTCCACAAAGCCGTTATCGCCGATGATGACGTCGTTCTCGGCACCGCCGGAAATGTTATCCCCAGCGACACCGCCCAGGATAACGTCCCGGTCCGTCCCGCCGGAAATCGTATCGGGACCGCCGATCGCCGGGTCGGTCGTTTCGATCCGCTCGATCACACCTCCGGTGAGCAGGATCCGGCCGCTGTCGCCTATAATGACGTCGTTCCCTGCATTACCGGCGATGGTGTCGCCGCCGAATCCTCCGAGAATCAAATCGTCGGCGTCACCGCCCTCGATTGCATCATCACCACCCACGCCTGGCAGATCGACCCGGATGCGATCAACGGTGCCCAGATCGCTGTCGATATCCAGACGGATGATCCCGACATCACCGAGCAGAACGTCCCGGCCGGATCCGCCGATGATCGTGTCGTTCCCCGCTCCTGCGAAAATCAGGTCGTCTCCGCCGAACACGACGTCCTGACCGCCAAAGGCGGCGTGCGCATTGGCATTGGCACTGATTGTGTCGTCGCCGCCAAGATGGGGATTGACGGTCCACGCGGATGCGAGGGCGCCTACCTCGGTGAGAACGCCCGTCGTCCCACCATCCTGGGTGATAACCCCGTGATCGCCGAAGACAATGTCCTGCCCGTCACCGGGGTTGATGATGTCGTTACCGGTATCGTCAAAATCGTCCTCCCCGGGAAGGCCGGTAAATACGATGCTCGTGATGCGAATGTTGCGGTCCACATCGAACCCGCTGTCGCCCAGGATCAGGTCGTTTCCGGACCCGCCGCCAAGCACATCGTCGCCACTTCCGCCTGCGACCCGGTCCTCACCGGCCCCGCCCAGGATCGTATCGTTACCTACCCCGCCGTAATAGGTCGCCCCGAGGCCCGCAGCCGAAGCGTCAATCGTATCGTCCCCGCCGAGGCCCCGATGGGTGTCGCCGGCGGCAGTATCACCGTACATAACCAGCATCGCTCCCGGCGCGTCCGCAGCGCTGACGTTGAAAGTATCGTCTCCGGCGTGCCCGCGAACGACCGTGATTGCATCCGAAGCTACGCTTTGAACATCCAACGTCTCATTGCCCGAACCAAGCTGCAGCTCGATGATCTCGACGGTTCCGTAGGTGATCCCCTGCGGGATCGTCTCGAAGATACCCGCAGAGGTCTCAAGCACCAGGTCGCCGCCCATTCCAAGTCCCGACAGGTTGGTGCCGGTCAGAACGCCGCTGTCATCGGCGACGGCGTCGATATCGACGATGTCCAGTACATCAACGTCGCCCGGGGCCTCTTGGGCGGAGTGGACTGCGCTGCCGGATCCGCCCCCCGCGGTGTCGCTCTCGGTGGGAAGCATGACCGGAACCGGAATCCCGAAGATGCTGACGTCGCCCCCAGCACCCTCGATAAACAACGGCCCGCCGATGCCCGTAAGCGTGCGAAGCTGCTTTGCGAAGCCTTGGGCGGCGGGATCATCTTCAACCGCGTCGTCGATCCCCCAGACGCTCACCACTTGCGGGGTGTCCCAGTTGGCGGGGGTAAAGGTCAGCGCCGTCGCACTCGTCGAGACCTGTACGTCGCCCGGGCCGCCACTCGTCGTGGGTGTGGGTATCGCTTGAACCTCGACGGTAACCGTACCGGCCGGCTGCTGTGTGAGCTGCACCGTGTAGGTGTCGCTGGTCCCGCCTTCGAGGACATCGGTGGAACCATCGGTCGGTGTTACGATCACGCCCGGAGCGTCGTTATCGAAGATGTTTACCTCCACAGCGCCGATCGTGATGGCGTCGAAGGAGGTGTCCCGACCCGCCGCGCCGGTCAAAACGCTGTGGCCGATCCGCAGGACCTGCGGACCTTCAATAAGCACATCATCGCTCGCCGAAACGCTCACCGCCACCCCGGTGTTCCAGTTGCTGTCGTCCAGCGTGACGGTGGTCTGGGACAGGGCGAGCCCCGAATCGCCATCAAGCTGAATGCTCACCGGACCGCTGGGGGCGTGCGTCAGCGAGAGAATGTAAGTATCAGTGAACCCGCCTTCCAGGACGTCGGTTGACACACCGCTGGGCGTGACGATTACCCCCGCGCTATCGTTATCGATGATCTGGACCGGTACGCTGCGGATCGCCAGGGCGTGGTAACTGCTATCAGCGCTGATCACGCTGTGCATGATTGGGAGGACTTCGGTCTGCTCGCCCAGCGTATCGTTTACGGCGTGCACCGTCACCGTCTGAGGCGTATTCCAGTTGGCGGGGGTAAACACCAGCGTCAGCGCCGATGCGGGCGTCCCGCCGCCCGTGCTCACCCGCAGCGCCGCTCCGCCCAGATTCGTCACCTCCGGAGGCAGGATGGGCGTGGAGACGGTAACCGTAACGTTCGCGGTCGGTGCGCGCGACAGGCGAATGCTGTAGGAATCCGTCAGGCCGTTCTCGCTGATGCGCGTCTGCCCGCCCGACTCGATCAGAACAACGTCGCTGGCGTCATTGTCTGTAACATTGACGTCCAGCCCAACGATGGTCACCTCGTCGTAGGCGGGGTCGCGATCCACGATGGCGGTGTCGATGGTGTGATCGATGAGGCCCGTATGCCCGCGGAGGTCGTTGGCGACGACGACCGGGGCGTTCTCGCCCACGTAGAAGTGGTCGGACCCGGCTCCCCCGAAGATGCTCGTCTTCACCGCCGCACTGGTGCTGAGGACGTATATCTCGTCGTCACCGTCGCCTGCGTGCAGTTCAACTGATTCGACCCCGACGTAGGCGACGAACAGTCCCGCCCCGTACACGCCTTGGTAGGTCACAACGAAGCGATCGCCGAACTCGGTCCCGAGCACGCGGACGATGTCCAACCCGTCACCGCCGTTGATGCTCACCGGAGCGTTGATCGCGTACTCGATCACGTCCGCTCCCTCGCCACCGTCAACCTGAGTCTGCTGCTGGTTCGGATCCATCTGACCGGTCTGGGCCAAAGCGAACGCTCTGACGGTGAAGGTGTCGTTGTCCGCCCCGCCGTTGAGGCTCACCGGTGCGAGGTTGCGGAAGACGACGAACTCATCCTCTCCCGCTCCGCCGTTGGCGGTCAGCGGCAGCGAGGCCCCGTTGGTCAGATACCCAACCGTCGTGTGTGTGGTCACAATTTCATCCCCGCCGGCGACGTGCGGCGGGAGGCGATCGGCGTTGAATACCTGGCCGATCTGGAACGTGTCGTTTCCTGCCCCGCCGTTGAGTGTCGTGGTTGCGGAGTTATCGTCGCCGGCGAAATGGTCGTTACCGCCAAGTCCGTTGAGTACGATTCCTTCGTTGAGGTTCTGGTCGTAATTGATGCGCTCAGCGGTATCGAACGTCCCGTCCTGGTCCGTGTCGACGAGGACCGCCGCGAAATTCGCTCGCAGCAGGAACTGATCGGGGTCGGCGGTTCCATTGACGGTGAGGAGGTCCACACCGTCATTGACCGCGCCGGTATCGAACACGTTGATCAGCGAATCGCCGTTCCCGAATGCGTTGACGATGTAATCGTCGCTCCCACTCTGCCCGTCGAGGTTCAAGACTGCGGCCAGGCCGTTCAGCGTATCGGGAAGGGCGAGGTCGTCGTTGACTGTGATCTCGTCGTCACCGGCCTCGCCGCTGACATTCGTAACCCCGCTGATCGTCTCGATGACGACCTCGTCGTCACCGCCCCCGGCGTAGAGGTTCGTTAGACCGGTGTGGGTAGCGTCAATGGTGAAATCGTCGTTCCCGCCGCCCAGCGAGAGGTTCAGCGTCTCGAACCCGGTGTATTCGATGCCCTTGGCCGCATTATTACCGGCCATGTCGAGCCCGGTCAGTCGCGTCGCGGTCAGCCGACCGACGTTCGCCGCGCTATCCCCGCTGT
>DAOVQV010000273.1 GCA_030628445.1 Phycisphaerae bacterium
ATGCACCCGATAGAGGTGCTTGACTCAAAGTAGGTCATGCTAGAGAATAACGACCAGCGAAAGCCCACTGGTGATCTTGGTGGGCTTTGCTCGCCTTTACAGATGAGCAGGAAACCCGCAAATCCCTGGCCGAGCTTGGGTGACGGACGCCTGATCGCTCCGTCTCTGCTCGCCTGCGATTTCGCTCGAATCGGCCAGCAGATCGACGACGTGGTCGCAGCCGGCGCCGACGTGCTCCACGTGGACGTCATGGACGGGCATTTCGTCCCGAACCTGTCCATGGGCCCGGGCTTTGTCAAAAAGGTCCGCCGATTCACCGATCACGTTCTGGACGTGCACATCATGGTGGACGATCCGGCCTATTACATCGAGCGATTCGCCGAGGCCGGCGCCGATAACATCACCTTTCACATCGAGGCGACCGACAGGCCCGCCGATCTTGTGCGGCGCTTGGGCGAGTTGGGTCTGGGAGCCGGTATTACACTTCGGCCGGGCACGCCCGCCGAGCAGCTGGAGCCGGTGATCGGGCAGGTTGATATGGTTTTGGTGATGACCGTCGAGCCCGGTTACGGCGGGCAGGAGTTTATGGAGGATATGCTGCCAAAGATCGCCGCTATCCGTCGGCGGCTTGCGGATCATCAGAGACTTGAGGTGGATGGCGGGATCAATCCGGGCACGGGGAAGTTATGTGCCGAACAGGGCGCCGACGTGTTCGTCGCCGGCGAGAACATCTTCAACTCCCACGATATGACGACGGCCGTGGGCCGGCTCAGGACCGCTGTCCAAAACATCTAATATGGCCAAGGTATACGTAGTCCGAACGGGGCAGACGACCTGGGAGACCCAGGAGAGGGTCGAGTCGACCGCCGGTGCGCCCCTGACCGCCCAGGGAAAGCGCACCGTCCAGGCCACCGCCGAGCGACTTACCAAGGAGAGCATCGGCGCCATTTACGCCGGCACCGGAGAGGCCGAGCTGCAAACGGCCAGACTACTCGCCAAGGCCCTCGACTTGAAGGTCCGCAAGAACCAGGACCTGCGGGAAATCGACTACGGGTTGTGGCAGGGTCTGACCGTCGAGGAGATCAAGCGGCGCCAACCGAAGGTCCTCAAACAGTGGAACGACGACCCATCCAGCGTCCGCCCGCCCGGCGGTGAGACCATCCAGGAGGCTCGCGGGCGGCTCATTGCCGCTCTTAGGGGAATCATCAAGCATCGCAAGAACGGCCCGGCGCTTTTTGTGCTGCGGCCGATCGCAGCGGCCCTGGTGCGATGCACTTTCGAGGTCGGGCGGATCGAATCGCTGTGGAACTACGTCGCGCCGGATTTCAACTGGTGCATGTACGAGCTGGACGCCGACTTGCTGGAGCGTGTTGTCGAGCCTGCGGGCTAGAGCAGTTAACGATTGGATGTGTCTGTTCCAGGGCGACCCCGGAGCCGCCCTGGGCGGGACGGACAGGCGTTAAGTGCTCTAGGTGTTGACGCGGTACTCTAGTTCGGTCAGGTAAGAGATGGAGAGACGAGATGGCTGAGAACGGATCGGAGGTATTCACGCCGTACGACGCGTCGATCTTCCAAGGTCCGCAGATTCGCAAGAAGCGGGAGGTCCCCGACGGGCTGTGGATGCGATGTGGGGGCTGCGAGTCGATTCTGTATCGAAAGGCCGTTTCCGATAATCTCGAGGTGTGCCCGGAGTGCAACCGTCACTTCCGCATGGGCGCCCGGCGGCGGATAGAGACGCTGGTGGACCCGGACAGCTTCGAAGAGCTTTTCGCCGATATCGCACCGGCCGATCCGCTGAAATTCCAGTGGGCGGGTAAGACCTTCGCGGACCGGATCGCCGCTGAGCAGAAGAAGACCGGGAACACCGAGGCGGTGCTTACCGGCGTCGCCTACATCAAGGGCCGCCGCGTGGGACTGGGCGTTATGGACGGTGAGTGGTTGATGGGCTCGATGGGATCGGTGGTCGGCGAGAAGATCACGCTTCTGGTTGAGGAGGCGACCGCTTCGTCGCTACCGCTGGTCATCGTCTGCATGTCCGGCGGGGCGAGAATGCACGAGGGGGCCCTGAGCCTGATGCAGATGGGTAAAACCTCCGCGGCCCTTGGCAGATTCGATGACGCCGGCGGACTCTACATCGCGGTGCTGGTCGATCCGACCACCGGCGGGACAACGGCCAGCTTCGCAATGCTCGCCGATATCATCATCGCCGAGCCCGGTGCGGAAATCGGGTTTGCAGGGAAGCGCGTAATCAGCAATACGATCAAATCCGAGCTGCCCGCCGGCTTCCAGCTGTCTGAGTTCCTCGAGGACCACGGGTTTGTCGACCTTATCGTCCCGCGGAACGAGCTTCGCAGCGAGATCGCCCGGCTGATCGACTACTGCAAACCCTTGTAGCGGACCGGATGTCGCCGGCGGCGGGATGTCTCCGGCGTCAACTTGCCCATGACCGATCTTCACGAAGAACGCAGAATCAAGCACGAAGCAGTCGTCGCCTACCTCGACCGGGCGGGTCTGGATGCCGTCTTGCTGGGGAGGCGGTGCAACTTCTCTTGGTACACCTGCGGAGGGCACAACCACATCGCCACCGCCTGCGACGTCGGGGCAAGCTGGCTTCTCGTGCGGCGCGACGGGGCCGCAGTGCTTACCGACAACATCGAGGCGACTCGCCTGGGGACGGAAGACCTTACCGGGACGGATATCGAACTTATCGAATATCCCTATTTCGACGCGGACGCCCAGGCGCGGACCTTCGGGCGGGCCGCCGGCGATATGCGAATCGCCGCCGACGCCGATCCGCCCGCTGTGGATGTCCCCGTAAAACTGGGCCGGGATTTCGATCGGCTTCGATGGACGCTGAGCGAAACCGAGATCCAACGATACCGCGCGGTTTGCGACGACGCGGTCGCCGCGATCGAATCTACTACCCGCTCTGCCCGGCCGGGGG
>DAOVQV010000088.1 GCA_030628445.1 Phycisphaerae bacterium
ACCATTTCTTTCGATTCGACCAAGCCGTGTTTGGCCAGTTGGTCCAGGTACCATGTGTCGCCTGGCATGAACAGGTCGCCTCTTTGGGCCAGCCTCACCCGCGAAATCAGCATGCCGCTGCCGGCATAATCGCATTCGACGGGTATTTCGGTCTCGGCGGTGAAGGCTTCGACAACCTCGGCCGCGGCCGGGCGCAAGCCGGCGCCGCAGTAAAAGTAAAGCGCCTGCTCGCCCTGCCCGCCGAGCGGGACAACCAGCACAACCGCCAGGAGCAACCCGACCAAGAGCACCGCCGCTGACACCAGCGCGAACTTCCGCATCGATAACTCCTTCGAACCCGGCCTGTCAGTCGGCCGGTGAGAATCCAAGCTCGGAGAACACCGCCTTGCCGCCCTGCGAGGCGCAGAACTCGGCGAACTTCCTGCCCGCGGCGGGCTGCTCGGAGCACGTAAGCGTGGCGATGAAGACCTTGATCTTACTCATGTCGATTGGCCCGAAGGTGGCGCTGGTGACGGCATCAAGGTCCGGGTGGGGGCGATAGGCCGGCTCGATCGTGACCGCCTCCAGCCTATCGCGCCGCAGATACGCCACGGCATCCCAAACGATGCCGGCATCGAAGCGCCCCAACGCCACGGCGTTGGCTACTTCGCCGCCCATTCTCATACGGCTGAGTACGTTTGCCTCTATCCGCTCGCGCAAATTCGCCCTGTCGAACATCACCGGGCAGATGTGCCCCATGGTGGAGTAGTCCGGGTCGGTCAGCACAATCCTCAGGCCGCCCTTGCCCAGGTCCGCCAGGCCGGTGATCTTCTTGGGATTGCCCTTCGGTACGACGATCACCGCCCTCAGCGTCGCCAGAGTCCAGCCGCGATCGCCCAGACCCTCGTTCAAAAGGGGCGCCAGGAACGGATCATGAGCGACGTACAGATCGCCCCTGCGCTGGATCCTGACGCGGATGAGGTTCGAGCCCGAATCGCCGTAGTCCAACTCGACCTTCACGCCGGTTTCCCGCTCGTAGTGGGCGGCCAGCTTCTCCATTGCCGGCCTCATGGTCCCGCCGACGTAGCACAAAAGCGGCGGGGAATCGGCTGGGTTTTGCTTCTTGCAGCCGACAAAGCCCATCAGAATCGCCAGCCCAAGCAACACCAACTTCCCACCCGACATCCGCCCGTCGTGTGCACCGCCGCTTTCCATACTCCTGCCCTTGTCTCATCCGGTCCCCGGGGCACCTCTCGGCGCAGCCGGGTCGCACCGTTCCCCGATGGTATCATGCCAGGGGACACAAAATCCAAGGACGATTCGCGCCTGGACGCTTATTCCACCTGCAAACGGCTGGACAACGGTGCGTGAATCGGCTTTGTGTGTTTGCTAGAATGACTGACGGCGTGCCTTCGGCGGCGCGGCCGCCGTGGCGATACCTTTTGGCATGTCTCCATCAGGCGGAAGCCCGTTCGGATTTGAAGCGAGATTACAGGAGCCAACCAATGACTCATCCGCATCGCAGGCGCATCAGGTATCCCATCTCACTGCTGCTGGTCGTTGCCGTGGCCGCGGGGCTTTGCCTTTCGGTTCCCGCGTTTGGGCAGGTTGAGGCCGAGCAGATCCTCGCGGCCTGCAAGATCGAGCGCGGCAACTGCCTGGTTACCGGGCCTGGAAGGACCCGCCTGGCGGCCGAGCTGCACAAGCACGGGAACTTGCGCCTCTACGCCGTCGAGCCGGACGACGCGTCCGTTCAGGCCGCACGCCGGCACGTCGACGCACTGGGTATCTACGGGAAGGTCACGGTTCACGAAGGCGACTTGGGACGCCTGCGTTTTGCCCCGCTTTATTTCCACATGCTGGTCTTCGACCTAACCGCCCGCCGGGTAACCGAGGAGGCCCTGGTCAACATGTACCGGCTGCTTCGCCCCGGCGGGAAGGCGTTTCTGCTGGTGGCGCCCGACAAGGCCAAGGACTGGCGGAAGCTGATGACATCCCTCGGTTTGGCGCAGTGTGACATTTCCCAAATGCCCGACGGCGGATGTATTGTGTACTCGCGGCCGGGCCCCGATCCAACCCAGGACTGGCGGGCGTGGTTCGGCGGGCCGTTCCACCAATGCGCCACCCATTGTCCCGAGTTCAAACCCCCGCTTGTGGAAATATGGAGCGCGCGGATGACCACGTCGGCCAGGCACAACTGGGTGGTGCCGATAATCGGCGACGGCGTGGTTGTCTACCACGAATGGCAGTTCGGATACATAAACGGCCACGACCCTTACACCGGCGAGCTGCTGTGGACGCACGCGTCGAGCTTCCCCGACAACGCCGGGGTCCACAAGCGACTGTGGATGTCGGTGCCCGCTATAGCAGGCGGCACGACGCTTGTGGCGACGTCTCTTGAGGAGCTTACTTGCATCGACCTCAAAACCGGCAAGACGCTTTGGGTCAAGCCCATACCCGCGGACATCGACTGGGACCAGGTCCCCGGCGCCCAGAGCCTGCGGCACCTCGCGGTGCACGACGGTAAGTATTACCTGCTTGTCAATAAGGAGCGGGCCGTCTACTGGGACCCCAAAACCGGCGGCGAGACCAGCACAAAGCCCCTGCTGCCCTACAGGGCCTATACGAAGGTGGATAACTACATCTTCTACCCCGAGAACTGGGACTACAGCCACCGGCCGATGACATGGACGGTAAAGGCCGAAGGCAGCGACGAGGCGCTGTACACCTTCAGAAGCTCGGGCCGTCCGCGCTTCTGCATCGCTGAGGACCAAAGAGCCCTGTTGTACATGGCCTGGGACGGCTACAGCGCCCTGGACTTGGACACTCAGGAACATCTTTGGGGCGGACCGGTAATGCCCTATAGCTGCGGATCGGCGACGTACGCCGGCGGATACGCCTTCGCGACGGCGTCGGGAGCCACCTACTGCATGGATGTTAGAACCGGGCGCATCGCATGGCTGATACGCAACTCCAACAGTTGCGTCCCGCCGTCCATCGCCAACGGCATCCTTTACACAATGTCCAACAATTCCCTGCGCCTCCGAGCGATGGCCTCGCGGAATCTGCTCACGCTGCCAGGCAGAAGGAGCAAGTAGCATGAGACAACTAAGAGCCCCTAACAAGCACCTGCTCGCTGTGCTTCTCGCCGCCGCTGTGCTGGCGGTCCCGGCCTTGGCGGCCGCGGACGACTGGCCCATGTTTCAGCACGACGAGCGGCACACCGGCGTCTCGCAGGACAGCAAGATCTCCGTGCCGATGGGTCAGGCCTGGACGTTCGCGACGAACGGGCCAATCCGCGTCCAACCCGTCGTCAAGGACGGCGTGGTGTACTTCGGTTCTTGCGACCAGAAGTTCTACGCCGTAAGCGCCGCGACGGGTGAGCTTCGCTGGAGATACTTCACCGACGGCGAGGTGATGAGCACGGCGGCCGTCGGGGATGACGGAGCGGTCTACTTCGGGTGCGACGACGGGTACGTCTACGCACTGGACGCCAAGAGCGGTGAGTTGAAGTGGAAATCGCCCGTCCGCCGAACGCCGCCGCCGCCCGTGCCGGCATCGAGGTACATCAAGTCTGAGCAGCCGCTGATCCCGCCCTGGTCCGCCGATGGACCAATGGCCATTGCCGGCTTCGCAAAACTGACGCATCAGGTGGTTCGCTCGCCGGTGCTGGTGGCAGGAGGCATGGTGTTCGTGGGCACGGGGCTACCAGGGAGTTGGGGACACCTTCACGGCTTCGATGCAAAGACGGGCCGGCTGTGCTGGACGCGCCCGTCGAGCGTGCAAGGGACGTATCGTGTTTTCGGAGGTGTGGAGAACGGCCCGGTGATGTATCGCGGTACGTTGTTCTGGCCGGAATATCTCATCGAGGCGCTGGACCCGTACTCGGGCAGGGCGGTGCCCGGTTGGCCCGAACCTTTGCTGTATAGGGTGGGCAGTGGGGCGTTTAGTTTCTCCAGCCAGATTGCCGTAAGCCCCGAGGGTCTGGCCGTCGCGTTCGTCTACGCCCGCCATTACCCGCACTCAGGGCATCCTGCAAAGTGGCAAGTCGTTGATCTATTCGACAATTCGATACGCTTCGCCGAACGCATGGGCGGGACGCGCCCGCAACTGGAACAGTCCCCCATCGTAAACGGCTCGAAGATCTACTTCGTCCTGATGGAAGCCAAAACCAAGTCGCATCCGGCGTTGGCGTGCTACGACCTGCTTACGGGCAAGTGGCTGGCGGGTTTTGATCAACCGGACGGGCGGCCTTTCAACGGCTGCCTGGCGCTGGCCGGTGAGACCCTTTTCGGCGTCACGCAGGATGGGATTATCTACGCCTTCAAGGTGGGGGCCGCTGGGGGGGAGTTGGAGAAAATCTGGACGCACGACCTGAAGACCGCGGTTTTCGCCTCGGGTGCGATCGCCGGCGGGACGTACTTCATCGGCGCCGAGGACGGAAAGCTGTATGCCCTTCTCAAGGAGAGTGGCAAATGAAACTCACGAAAGCTTTGGGCCTCGCGACCGTCTGGCTTCTTCTTCCGGCCGCTGCCGGGCAGACCGAAGAGGCGACGCTTACCCTCCGCCAGGGCGCCGACGAGTACACCGGCTTCGCGGACGTCTCAATCGACGTGGCTTCGCGTTTCGAGTCGGATCCTGCCGCACCGCAGTTGACCGCCGCCAGCGGGAGCTTCTACCGCGAGGGCGCCATTTTGATACGGGCCGACGTCTCGTCGATCCCCCCCAACGCCACCATCAGCAAGGCCGAGCTGGCCCTGCACGGCGGCGCCGCAGCGCCGGCCACGCTCACGGCCCATCAGGTGCTGACGAGCTGGAATGCGGATGAGGTCAATTGGGTCGAGACCGGCGACGGCGCAACTTGGTCGGCCCCGGGGATGCAAGCAGCGACGGACTACACGCCCGACGCGCTGGATACCGTAATCGTCGGGGGCGATGACGCGGCGTGGTGCCGCTTTGACGTGACGCAGGCTGCTCAGCAGTGGGTGCGCGATCCGGAAAAGAATTTCGGGCTCGTCCTGCTGGGCTACTGGCCGGCGTGGAAGGCCGGTCCGACTCGGACGTTCGCATCAAGCGAGTCGCCCAAGGCCGACCAAAGGCCCTATTTGATGATAACTTTCGATCCCCAAGCCCCCCTCGCCGATGCCGGTGACGACTTGCGAGCAGCGCCTGGGTCGCAGGTGAAGCTGGATGCGAGCGGCTCGCGCCACGCCTCATCCGGCGCGACGGAACTGGGCTACTCGTGGCGCATCACCGCCAAGCCCGTTGCGTCCGGGCTCCAAGATGACCTAGGCCGACAGAAGGTGGCTTCCTTCCGGCCGGATGTCCCCGGCGACTACGTCATCGAGCTTACAGTGACCGATTCCGACGGCAACGCCTCCAGCGATACCGTCACGGTCCGCCCCCGGGTGCGTTCGGCCCGCCCTCGTCTTTGGATCAACGCCGACAACTTGCAATCGCTGAAGGACAAGATTGTCTCCGAGCCGAAAAGCTGGCAGCTCGTGCTGGCCAAGTGCGCCGATGAGTCCACGGAGCCCGTCGCGTTTTTCTCCCGTCCGCACTGGCGGGGACCGATCAAGATGAGCGGCCTGGCGAACTGCGCGCTTAATTACCTTTTGACCGGCAACGAAAGACAAGGCCGCGAGGCAGTGGCGATCATGATGGAGAACTGCGCCAAGGGCCTGGACCTGCTTAGGTACGCCGATGGGAAGGTTGGCGCGGTCCACGTTGGCGCTACGGCACTGGGGTACGACTGGTGCCACGACCTGCTGACCGCCGATCAGCGTAAGACCGTCGTCGCCCAGCTCAATGAATGGGCCGATTGGTGCATCACACGCGGTCGCGACAACGACAACCCGGCGTCCAACTACTTCCATCGGTATCTGTGGGTCGTGACGGCCACGGCGCTGGCGACGTACCACGAGAACGGCGAAGCCGAACGTCTCCTGCGGCACGCCAAACAGTACATGCTCGCCTCGGTGGCCGGGCCTTGGTTGGCTCAATATGGCGCGGGCGGGAACTGGCCCGAGGGCAACGGCCGGTACGACGGCCCGCTATTCCTCGCCTACGCCCTGGCGGGGATCAAAACCGCCACCGGTCAGGACATCTTCAAAGACACGCCGTTCTTTGAAGATTCGATCTACTATCACCTGCACGCCACGCTGCCAGCCGTGTCCGGGCCTGTGGAAGTCCCGCCGGGACGATACGACCCAAAGCTGTTGGCAAGCTTCTACGACAAGGGCCCCTGCCTGATCTACCCCAGCGGCGAGTACGACCCCGACGGTTATGGGATAGCCATACCCGGGCTCTACCAGTACGCCCAGCACACTCAGTACATGACCATCACGTCCTGGGCACTGCGCCGCAAGGATCCGGAGGCCGGATACGCTCGCTGGTGGCTGGATAACACGCCGGGAACAGCGGGCCATTGTGCCTGGACACGCCCGGCGAGGTCCCAACCGCTCACTGCGGTGATCGACTTTATCTTCGCCGATCGCAGCGTGGTGGGCGAACCTCCGGGGAAGCTGCCTCGCCTGTACCCGTGCAGCGGGACCGGATTCGTCACGTGGCGCAGCTCGTGGGA
>DAOVQV010000106.1 GCA_030628445.1 Phycisphaerae bacterium
ATTGCCGCGGTGTCGGCGTCGGCAAAGTGCATCTTACCGGCCGCGCTGATCTGCACGCTGTCTACAATTGCGGAAGACTTCATAGCTGTGCCCTGCCGGGCCACTATCGAAGCCAGGCATTATATCTGTGGTCGCCCTCGTCCATCAAGCTGACGCCGGTGCAGCAGCGGCCTCGTAGATCTTTGTCAGCCGAGCCCGGACGGCTTCGACGGTGAAACGGGTCTTGGCTATCTGCTTTGCTGCGGCGCCCAACGAGGACGCAAGCTGGGGTTCTTCGATCAGGCGCAACAAGTTCGCCGCCGCCGTGCGGGGCTGGCCCGGGTCCGATAGCAGGGCGGCCTGTTCGTGCGGGGCGCATTCGGCGATGTCTGCGGTGCGGGAGCCGGCTATGGGAATCCCCGCCGCCATCGCCGCGGCCAGGGTGGCGGGACCGCAGTCCCGCTGGCAGAAGAAAAGCCCCACATCGGCCCCCGCCAGAAGCTCACTGCACCCAAATCGCTGCCCTGTGAACATGATCTCGCCGGGGTAGCCCGTTGCATCGGCAAAGAACCGGACGTGCCGCTCGGCCGGGCCTGCACCGGGGATAAGCAACCGCAAATTCGAATAAACCTGCCTTACGATCGCCCACGCCCATATGGCGGTTTTGTGTCCGGCGTGCAGTCTCATTTCGCCTGGTGCAATTACCGCAATGTGCTCTGGTTCGAGGGCGAGTTGCTCGCGGACCCGCTGCCTTTGTCCGGCCGCATCGTCGCTCATTTGGGCCGGGGGGGGCAGCAGATGAACCATTTCCTTATCAATACCCGCCGCCACAATTTTCCGCCGAGCGGCCGCCGTTGGAACCGTAAGCTTAAAGGTATGTCTCGCCATCTTTCCTTTTGCCCAATGGATCCACTTGGGAGGGGGCGCACTTGGGGCGGAGTGCACCAACGGAATGTCGCACCGATATGCAAGTGCCCAACCTGCCCGCCCCGCCGCCGGCGACCACGTGTGAATGGCGCTGGCGTTGTCGGTAAGCGCCAGAAGCTCGCTTGGCGGTACGATCCAAGGCGCGATCGCAGCTCGGATTGCGACGGCCCGGCCCGCAAGCTCCTCGTGTTGGGGGAGGGTCCCGACGGATGCGATTACGTCGTCTGCCCCCCCCAGCAGCCCAAGCTGATGCAGCATGTCGGCCGGCGTGTTCTTGTCGATTAGGTGCAAAACACCGCTCATGGTCGGAATCTTACGGGCATGGAGCTTACCGGGCAAGCCTCACCGCCGCACCTGGCGGGCTTCCCGTGCGGATCGGTCCGGCCTCGATTCCTCGTAGGAAGTTGGCAAGGCGAGGTCCTTGTCGTAGAATCTCTGTAGAAAGGTATCGTGCCCATGAGCGATCTGAGACGAACGGCATTGGCGATAGACAGCAAGCTGCTTAAGGAATTCGATTCGTGGATGTCCACTCACGGATACACCAACCGCTCCGAAGCTCTCAGGGATTTGATTCGCGCCGCCTTGGTCCAGGCCGAGTGGGAAGATCCCAAGGCCGACGTCCTCGCCGTCCTCAGTGTCGTCTACGATCACGCCGCAAGGTCGCTTGCCCAAGAGCTGACCGGCGCCCAGCATGAAGACCACCAGTCGATCTTATGCTCTCAGCATGTCCACCTCGATCGACACAAGTGCCTGGAAGTGATTCTGCTGCGAGGCGGGGCGGGGCGGCTTCGTCGTCTGGCTGACAGAATAGTGTCGACGCGCGGGGTTCGTGCGGGCAAGCTGACATTGCTCAGTCGGAATGTCTAGGAATATCTAACCCGTCTCTGGATGCGGCAATTCAGAGTAATTACAATGTGAGCCCTTAATGGACAATTTGTCGAAGGAGCGACTAAATGTTTACTAATGGCCGCAAGAAGGGAACCGTTCGGTTTTCTATCAACGCCACAGGCGGGGCCAAAAGGGCGCAACTGGTTGGTGATTTCAACGGATGGAACACGCAGACCATGCGGAAGCAAAAGAACGGGGGCTTCGCCGCCACCGTGTCCCTCCCGGCCGGAAGCTATGAGTACAGGTTCATCCTGGACGGTCAGTGGATGCAGGATCCGGACAACGGCGCCTTGGCGATGAATCCGTACGGGGGCTTCAATTCCGTGGCCGTCGTGCAGTAGGCGAAGCAGCCCGCCTCAGCGCAGGGCGAACCCCGCTCAACGTCTGGCGACGCGTTCGATGCGGAACGCCGCCGGCCAGAGCCCGCTGATCTGCTCGCGCGGATATGTCTCGGCGGGGTATTTGCTGTTCAGCGGTTGAAGCCGAATCGCCTCCTCGTCGTCCTCGTAGTAACGCTTGAAGTTCGTGCCCCCGTCCTCGGCGAACCGGACGAAGCAATCATCGCCGCTGCGAGGCGGGGTGTTGGGCGAGAAGATGACAATGTCGCCGGGTTTGTATTTCGGTTCCATCGAATCTCCTACGACCCTCGCCGCGAACGCCTGGGGGTCGTGAAGGTCCGGACAGCGTATGTACTCCTCGGCGATGCTCGGGGGGTAGTCCAGGTCGGTGAAGTTGTGCGGATATCCCGCAGCGACCTTGTTTATGATTGGCACGAGCACGCCGGCGGCGATGGTATTGACGTTACCTGCTGCTGGGGGCTCGGAGAGCCGCCTGTAGAGTTCATCGAGGTCCACGCTGCCGGTGGGCTTGCGAGGGCCGCTCGTCAGGAGTTCCTTGAGGATACTGCGCAGTTTCTGGACCTCCTGTTCGAGCATTTCATGCTCCTGGCGAACGTCAAGCGGTGTACGAGCCAAGTGTGCCAGCCTCATCAGTTCACCCGACCTGAAGCCCAAAGCCCCCTCCAACCCCCGCAAAACCCTGTCGGTAGGGGGGTTCTTCGTCTTGGCGGTTTCGAGATTTGAAAGGTAAGGTTTGGAGATTCCAACTTGAGCTGCGACTTGATCTTGCGTCAAGCCCAGTTCTTCGCGTCGGTTCCGAATGATCTTGCTTAGGCTCATGGTTGCTCCGCGGGTCTTCCCCGCCGGCCCCCAATGGCCACAATGTACCCGCTGAAGTGTCTCCTGGCAAGGAAAATCACGATAAAGTTAGCAGATTAGAAAATTTTTTTGGAAATACGTTGACATTGTCCGTTTTCTAGTTATCATAGTCGCTCAGTAGTTAGCCATTGCGAAAACCTGGATGTACAGGTCGCTCAGGATCACAGCTCTAACCCTCGTTTTCTCGGAGTGTTACGATGTCCTTCGCCTTGCGGGAGAACATTTGTCGTGCTAGTAGGCTTCCCCGGAACGACCACGTGCTCATGGGACGGGCGGAATTCCTCCGACCTGAGGATCGGCTGTTGATAGAAGCGGTCCTTGTTCGCGGGCAGCCGACGAAATCGGTCGCGCGGATGATGGGGGTGACCCCGCGGACTGTTCGCCTGCGTGTGCGGCGGTTGGGTTGCAGGCTGGCGAGTCGTCGGTTTCTCAACGCGGTGAGGACCTTGCGGTACCTCGAGTCGAGGGACGTGGAACTGGCGAGGTTGCATTTTTGTGGGGGGATGTCACATCGAGAGTTATCGAGCCAGCTGGGGCTCAGCGTACACAAGGTCCGGCGCCGGCTGGACAAGATCAGCGCTCAGATTGCGCTGTTCTCTAAGAAGCGTCCGTAGCGGGTGCAGGCTCCTCGCCGAGGTAAGTGAAACGAATCTGGTAAAGCTTTCTGCCGTTCGGTGCACCGGGCGAACTGACCGGGAGGGACGGATATAGCGTGCGCAGATGTCTGCACAGCTCGCTGACGGTTGCGAACCCGTCGGTGCGTGCGTCGGGTTCCGTAAGCGAGGCGGGCTGGACAATTCTGACTGAGTCAATTCTAACGAAACCGAGTCCCGGAATCCTGTGAATGGTGTCAACGCGAACCATCGGCCGACGCCAGAAGCGCAGCGTGGCGCTCTTCTTGCCCGCTCGAATCACCGGAAAGAATCCCTTCTTCATCAGGAGCATCTGGTATGTCCTCTGTTGCAAGTAACCCAAAGTGGCGACCGACAGTCAACGCGAAAATCACGCGCGATATTGGAGCGGATCCTTGCGCCGCGAAGGTGGCGGTGATGTTCTTCGACGACGGGCTGACCAGGGCCCGAACCGAAACACTGTATGAGCAGTTCGCCCTGGACATCTCCCCGGGCGAGATCGTGGCCGTTATCGGTCCATCGGGTGCGGGAAAGACGGTGCTGCTAAAGCAAGTCGCCCGGTGTGTGCGCGGGGCGGTCTTGCTGGACGTAGAGGCGTTGAGGCGGTGCAACCGGCCGGCGATCTGTGTGGTCCCCGGTGCGACACTGGCGGAGCGTCTGGAGATCTTGTCTCGCTGCGGTCTGGCGGAGGCGATGGCGATGGTCACGCCCGCGGCGCATTTGTCGGGCGGGCAGATGTATCGCTTGGCGTTGGGGGTGGCGATCGGGCGGGCACGCAGGCGGCGCGGGGCGACGCTTCTCATCGCCGACGAGTTCGCCTCCTCGCTCGATACGGCGACGGGGGCGATGCTTTGCAGGCAGATGCGCAAGGTTGTATCCGGGTCCAACCTGGGGTTTTTGGTGGCGACGCCGCGGGAGCAGCTTCTGGAGGTCCTTCGGCCCGACAGGACGATAGTCAAGCCATTGGGTGAACCCCCGCGAGATTTGAAGCTGCCAATCGGACGGCGAGGGCGGGACGGAGGGAGGGCGGGCTGTGGCGATCCGCGCCGCTGGCGGATTGTCCCCGGGACAATCGGCGATTACGCGACCCTCGGGCGGTTTCACTATCTCACCGGTCCGCCTGCCGCCCACAAACGCCTATACGTTATCCGGACGCCCAAAGCTTCCGTAGCGGTGGGCGGACCTGCGACGGCGGCGCTGTTGGTGATCTCGCCGCCGCTTGTCAATGTACGGGGGCGCAACCTCGCGACGGGCGGGCGATACGGCGGGCCCGACCGCGCCGCATCGATGGACCTGCTGAACAGGGAGGTGGAGTGCATCTCGCGGGTGATCGTCCATCCTGCCTATCGCGGGTGCGGTTTGGCGGTGCGGCTTGTCCGCCACGCCTTGGCGACCACCCGGGCGCCACTGGTCGAGGCGCTGGCGACGATGGGGCGGGTCAACCCGTTTTTTGAAAAAGGGGGGATGACGGCATATCACATCGGGCCCGACGCCGATACGGCCAGACTTATCAGCGCGGCCGAGGCGGTCGGACTGACGGGAGATGACGTCGCCGCCGTTGAGCCCGTAAGAAAAATGCTGGGCCGTAAGCGGTCGGCGGCGGGCGGGTTCCTCAGGTCGGAAATCGACCGTTCCCTTAAACGCGCCGCCGCCAAGACATCCGCCGGTAGAACCTCATCCAAGATCAATTCCCAACCTGACGCCATTGCTGAGCTGTGCCGCCGGACTGCGCGGGAATATGTGTACTATCTGGCAGCTACGACAAAGGAGACCAACGCATGGGACGCAAACCGAGGCCGAAAACGAAGATCATCCCGCTGAAGGATCTTGTCGCTCGCCGCGACCGCTTGGGTGTGCTGGCGGTCCGAACGCGCAAGGCCCTGACGCGGTATATCGCGGATTCGGGGCTGTATCCGCCGCTGATTGTCCGCCCGCACGAGGTCACCGGCGGGAAGTACGAGATCATCGACGGGCACCACCGCATGTCTATCCTCGCCGAGCTGGGTAGGCGATCGGCCCGATGCGAAGTCTGGGCGGTTGACGATTCCGATGCCGAGTTGCTCAGCTTTGCGTTGAACCACTTGCGGGGCCGGTTGGACGGGCGCCGCCGTGGGCGCCTTATTCGCCGGTTGGTCCGACGGCTGGGGACCGACGGCGTCTCCGATAAGCTCGCACTTACCGTCGGGGGGATTCGTCACGCACTTACCAGCGCACGTCGCCCCCAACCGAAACCGACCGGCGAGCGAGAGCTGAGTCGGGGCAGCGCGCCGACATCGACCAGGCGATCGAGAAAGGCAACCATCGGCAAGCGTGGGCAATGCTCGTAGAGAAAGCATCCGCCCAGCCGGACACGAACTGGTGGATGCAAGCCGAGGAGGCGATCTGTGATGGTCTCACAGACAGCCTGATTGCCCGCCTGACGGGGATGTTCGGTATCAGTTGCTTCACCGAACGGTCTC
>DAOVQV010000048.1 GCA_030628445.1 Phycisphaerae bacterium
CCCAAGTAGCGCATCGCCGCGACGCTGGCCGTCAGGTGCGCCTTACCGAAGTATGTCCCGACTAACACGCCGGTGAACAGGCTCCAGCAGAGGACGTCGTTGCACAGTTGTGTCCCCGCCGGCCAGCCCACACGCACGAGGTCCTTGCAGTGTCGCAGACGGGCCGTCGCCACAAACCGCGTGGCGAAAACCCCATGCATTCGAGCAGAAACGAAGATGCCCAGCAGGATCAAAAACTGCGCTGCCCAGGCGATGATCGTCCCGATGGCGGCCCCCTTCAGCCCCATCGCCGGAAACCCGAACTTCCCAAAGATCAGTATGTAGTTTGCGATTACGTTGACCGTGTTGGCGATCAGCGACGCCACCAGGACGATCCTTGGGCGGTGGATACCGAAGAAAAACTGCTCCAGCACGCGGGACGAGAGGGGAAAGCACACCGTCAGGATCATGTAACGGAAGTACATTACCTCCAGGGCGAGCACGGCCGGGCCGTGACGCAGCAGGGCGAATATCTCGGGTGCCCAGATCGCAAGCGGCGCCATGACCCCCGCCGCCCCCAGCGCCAGGAAGATCCCCGCCCATGCGTACCGGCCGGTCTGGCGGAAATTACCCGCGCCGAAGTTCTGGGAGACGTGTGTATTGACCACCGTCAGCAGGCCCAGCATGAAGGACTCCGGGACGAAGGAGAACATCCCCGCCACGAATTGAGCGCTGAACGGCGCGGGCCCGACGCGCGAGACCATCAACCCGTCGACGAACTTGATCACCGTGGCGTTCAGCATGGTCAGCGACGCCGGCCAGCTCATCGCCAGCACCTGGGCGATCCCGGATCCCGATGTTTGCGTTTCCAGTTCGGTCATCTGCTGCCCTTATCCGCCGGGGGGATCAGACGGGTCTGATGATCGCAGCTTTACGGCCTCGTTGCAATGCGACGGGGCACCCCCGGCGACCGTCATTGATTTGCACGGGCGGGTGGTCGTCTGTATAGTTGCTTCTTCGCTCTGGGAGAGGTTCTGGAGAACTCCCTATGCGTCGATTCGTCGAAAAAACATCGGCGGGACGGAGGCGGCGTCGTGATTGTAGGGCAGCTGTCAGAGGCGATAGGTCAGTTAGGACACATTTTCTTCTACATCGTCCTGCCAATTCTGCTGATGGCGGGGATAGGGTGGTTCCTCCAGAAGAAGTTCTCCCTGGACATGACCACACTGCGCCGGCTGAATTTCTATTTCGTCATCCCCTGTCTGATATACCACTCGATAGTGACGGCGAAGATTACCGCCGGTCACATTAGCCAGATCGCCGCCTTCGCCGCGGCGATGCTGGTAGGTAACGGACTTATCACGTACCTCGTCGCCCGCCTGCGGGCGGTCAAGTCGGATCAGCGAAACACCATGCTGATGACGACGATGCTGCACAACTCGGGGAACTACGGCCTCCCGCTTCAGGAGCTGGCGTATGGACCGGTGGGACTGTCCCTGCAAGTGTTTTACATGCTCGCACAGAACCTGGCGCACTTTACTGTCGGCGTGCTGCTGGCCGCCGGCGGCCGAGGGGTGCGCACCAAGCAAACCCTCGCACACATCGCCAAGTTTCCCCCTCTCTACGCCATAGCGGCCGGTCTTGTTACGGTGCTGCTTGGCGGCGCCCTTGGCGACCAGGCCCCGTCCGCAGCAGCTAAGCTGGAGCCGTTCTGGCGGGTCGTCGTGTTCATAAGAGGCGCCTTCGTCCCCGTCGCCTTATGCACGCTTGGCGCCCAGCTTGCGCTTCTGGGCCGCACAGCTAACAAGTATCCGGTCACGGTGAGCGTACTGTTGAGGCTGCTGGTTGCGCCGATGATCGGACTTTGCGTGATCTACGCCCTCGGTTTGCGGGGCCTTATGGCGCAGGTGATGCTGGTCGCCAGCTGCACCCCGACGTCCGTCAATTCCATGCTGCTTTGCCTGGAGTTCGACAATCACCCCGACTACGCCGCGCGGGCCGTGTTCTATTCGACCCTGTTTTCGCCGATTACGGTGACGTTGGTGATCTTCCTGGCCCAGAGCGGATTTGGCGGGGCGTTCTAGAGCAACTTCTTTCCCGCGGGGTTGACCGACTTGCGCTGAGACACTACGATGCCCCGGCCTCGGAGCCGGCCGTGAACATCCGCGCATACAAACTCTCGCAGATCAAGATTGAAGACTTCACGCTGGTCGGTTACAGCGTGGCCGGTGAGGAGTCCGTCATCATCGTCCCGGAGCTGGACTGCTGCTTCGATATCGGTAAGTGTCCGCGCGAGGCCCTGACCGTCAACCACGTGCTGCTCAGCCACGGGCACATGGACCACGTCGCCGGGTTGCCGTACTACTTCGCCCAGCGGGATTTCCAGGGAATAGAAAACGGCGTCGCTGTAGTCCCGGTCGCTCTGGTCGAGCCGATCCATGAGCTGATGCGCGCCTGGGGTAAGGTTGAAGGGCACACCCCGCCGTACGAGTTGGTGGGCCTGGAGGCGGGTGGGGACTACGAGATCCGCCGCGGGCTTGTTGTCAGGGCCTTTCCGACTCGCCACGTACCGGGGTCGCTGGGCTTTGCGGTGATAGATGTCCGACAGAAGCTGAAAGGACAGTACGCCGGATACACAGGTACGCAAATCGTGCAGTTGAAGAAAAAAGGCGTGGCGGTAACCGACCGCGTGGAGTTTCCGCTGGTGGCGTATCTGGGCGACACCGCCCCCGCCAACTACTGCGACCTTCCGTACGTCGCCGGCGCCAAGGCGCTGCTGTTGGAATGCACGTTCTTCGATCCCGAGCATACGCCCCGGGCGCGGGCGGGGAAGCACCTGCACGTATCCGACTTACCTCAAGTGCTTGAAGGGGTCAACTGCGAGCATATCATCCTGATTCACGTCACCCGTCGGACAAACATGTCCGCCGCACGCAAGATCCTCCGCAAGACGCTCCCAAAAGACGTGCTGGAGCGGATCACCTTCTTGATGGGGCCGAAGCACATGGAGGAATGAACGTCGAATGATCGACATCAGAGCAGTTAACGCTTCGCTGTAGCATCCCAGGGGCGGCTTTTGCGCCGGTTGGCACTGGGCATTTGGCGTTTTTCTATTCCACGCGTCCGACGCGGATGTCGAGGTCGGCGCGGTTTTCGAGGCGGTCCTTGCGGCCGTCCTTGATCCAGAGTATCCGGTCGGACTTATCCAGCATCTTATGATCGTGCGTGGCCGTTATCACCGTCACCCCGTGGTTGTCGCGCAGTGCCCGCAATATATTGATGATGTCCTCGCCGGTGTGCAGGTCGAGGTTTGCCGTAGGCTCGTCGGCGAGCATGATGGTCGGTTCCATCGAAAGCCCCCGAGCGATGGCGACGCGCTGCTGCTGGCCGCCGGACAACTCGTCCGGGCGGTGGTGCAACCTGTCACCCAGCCCGACCTCGGTAAGAACCTCCTGGGCCCGAACCGCCGAAGCGTGTGTGCTCATCCCGGAAAACAGCGGCGGGAGCATTACGTTGCGAAGGGCCGTCAGCGAAGGGATAAGGTTGAACGCCTGGAAGATGTACCCGATGTGGCGGTTGCGGATGTAGGCAAGCTCGTCGGTGCCCTGTTTGGTAAGGTCCACCCCGGATATGGTCACCGTCCCGGACGTCGGGCGGTCCAGCGCGCCGATCATGTTGAACAGTGTGCTCTTACCCGACCCGGACGGGCCCATCACCGAAAGGTACTCGCCGCGAAAGACGTCAAGGTTCATCTCTTCGAGGGCGTGGACGTCGGTATCCCCCATGTGGTAGGTTTTGGTCAAGTCCCTGCATTCGATGAGTACGTCTTGCTGTGCCATATTGTCCGTCCACTCACATTGACCGACTCTAGAAGGGGATCTTGATAACGGCCTTGGCCAGGAAGTTGATTCCCACCGCAAGCACCGTTACAAGTCCCATCCCACAGGTAAAACCCGCCCCGACGACGGGTATGTATTTACGCCAGTTCAGGCCCATCTTCCGCTCGAAATAGAACCGCCCGATACACGCGCCTATGAACTGAAGGGGGATGATGTGGGGCATCATCCACGAATGCAGGCCCCGGACTATTCCATAACCGATCATTATCGGTAGGGAGAACAGCCCCAGAATCAAAAACATCGCAAACCCGACGCCAAACCCGACGGACAGGTACTTCCAGGAGAAGGCGTAGGAGAACGCCGAGTGCCTCCCCAGCGTCGAGGTGTAGATAATGCACCGTGTGGCGGCGTTCAGCTCCCACATCATCTCGGCGTACGGGTACTGAGGCCCCGGAATAGGCGCCAGCGTCCAGATGAAGTTAGAGAAAAGCAGCGCGGAGACCAAAACGATAGGCACCAGAATGAACTCAGCCTTCCAAAGCGACCAGAATTTTGTGCCCGTCAGCTCCGCCTGTCGGTAAAAGACGGTTCGCCGGCCGAAGTTGGCCAGCGGCGTCGGGACAAACCAGATCTTCACGTCGCCTTGATATCCGGAGAGGATAAAGGCGGTCTCCCTTATAAATGGTATCGTTACGGACTGACCGGCCATACCCTCCAGCCGCGCTGTGACGTAACTGATTATCGGCGTATACAAGAAAGCAAGGATGAATAACGCAATCGTCGCCCCTGGATGCCAGTCGATCAGCCACCCGCTGATCAGCACGTATGTCAAAGACGTGAAAATGTAGGTCGATAGTATCCACCGCGCTTTGATGTCGCCGCGTTCAGATATTAAATCTCTTTCCGCTTGCATCTCCTCTGGGAGGTCCTGCTGTTTCTTCCGCAGTGCAGCATGCCTCCGTAGGCTGGTGACGCTCTTGGAGATGCCCACCACTGCGATGGCGAAGGAGATACCAAGCCCGAAACTGAAGTAGAAATCCAAGTAGTTGTGGAACAGCGTCAGGATGGTGTCGTCCGAGCTGTGCCAACTTGGCAGGAGCCCGAAGTTGTACATGATCGGGTTGGCGATAATCATGAATACGTACGCCAGGAACCCCCCCAGCATCGCAAAGAAAGGTAGGACCATACCCACCACTAACTGACCGAGATTCAAGCTCAACCCCGTTGCGACGGCGGGCAGGAAGCTGGAGGTCTTTTGTGTCCAGTCAACGAAGGGAATGGGAAGTATCTGGATCGGCTGATCGAGTATAGCCCCGGAGATAATGGGCAAGGCCGTGTACAGCACACCGAAGGACATCCCTAAGACGCCCCCGATGCTGAAGACCCGCCACCGCCAGTTTCCCGCCCCTTCTTCATCGCCTCTGGCGGATTCCTCGGTTTGCTGCTCCACCAAGGCGTTGATCCCCTGGGCGCCGACCGGGGCCATGGGGAAGGGCATCTTCTCGATGTCGCTGGCCAGTCGAAACAGCCCGTACGTCAGGATCGTTGTGTTCAACCGCCCCATAAGGGTCTGAAAGAACACCAGGGCGATGGCTGGGTACCACGCCGGGTGGAACAGGTTCCTCTGGGCCAGGACGTCCGGATCGGTCGGGGCGAACCAGAAGGGCAGATGTTCGACGATGCCCATACCGGTGGCGGCCTGGCTTTGGGCGAAGAACTGGCGATACAGCACGCCGGCGAACGGCTGGGCCATTATTGCCCCGGCCATGTAGAACAGCACGTAGATCTCAGCCTTACGCAGGTGCTTCTGTGCCCTCCGGGCCACCTCAATGAACAGTACGATGGTGACCCATTGTGCCGCCGGTCCCAGACCGGTCCCGGCGAGCAGCTGCATGTAAATCCCGCCCGGGACCATTAAAAGCGCTATGAATAGCGCCCCGACCACCGCAGTCCAGGTAAACCCGTCCTCAAACGTCGAGGGCACCTCCATCAGGGAGCGGTACTGCTCCAGCTCCTTGGCGTATTTATCTTTGCTCACATCGTCTCTCCAACGGTCTGAGGATCGATTTGCTCACGGGGCAGGGCGTCCCATTTCTCCAGCGTCTGTTGGCGGTAGCGATCCATGACCTGCGGGGACAAGGACCGCCAGATCAGCAGTTGCTTTCTCAGCTCCTTTATGAAGACGCGGTTGGATCGCTGCCAGTCGCCCCGTGCGCCGCTGAGGCGGTAAAGCAGAATCCGAATCTCGTCGATCCCCTCGATCTCGCTGGGTTGGGACAGAATCGCAAAGTTCTGCGTCACGCCCAGATCGAACGGCGCCAGGGCCACCGAAGCGGTAAACCCGAGCATGTCGTTGTCGCGCTGGCGGAATATGTGGCCCTTTATGGTTGCAAAGACGCCCAGTGACGTGTCCGTGTAATTGTCGAAGTGCTCCCTCAGGAAGCTCACCACTCCGGTGATATCGTAGGTAGAGACGGTGAACGGGAATACCAGGTCGTACAGGTCGCCGGCGGGCTTGGGGATTTGCCATGACCTCTGGATTCCGGGGTTGGCGCTGCGTGAGGCCTTGGCGGCTGGGTAGATCGTCGAGATCATTACCGTGCACATCACGATCAGGATCGTCACGATCGCGTTCGTTGAGCTGTAGTTCATCGCCGGGACGGACACCAACCCCATCCCCGAAAGCCACCCCATCACTCTCGCTGCGACCTGGCCCAGCAGGTACCCGCCCATCCCTCCGATGAAGGCGTAGACCGAGGCCTCGGCGAAGAACAAACTCGCCACGTGAGGCGGCGCCAAACCCAGCGAGCTGAACGTGTAGATTTCCCTTTCGCGGTCCGAGATGCTCCCCAGCATGGTCGCAAAGATAATCAACCCACCCAGCGTGATCGGGATCAGCAAATCCCGCCAGCCGCTCGCCGTCGCCAGCGAGGTGAAGATGAGCCTGTAGACACCGCCGGCGTCGCCAACGTAGGTCGGCAGCTCGGAGACCCTGGCGACGCGCTGGGCGAGGTCTTGGATATCCTCGATGTTGTTGGGATATATGGTTATCGAGCGTATCTGCCCCCCAAGCAGCTTGGCCATCCGGGGGGCGATGATGACGTTCATGTGCAAGTTGTAGGTGACGAACTGGGCGCTTTCGATGTCGGGCATTTCGCTGAGGGTTTCGGTGGCCATGGCTTCATCCTGTGTGAAGCTCTCCACCGACCCGCCGCCCGAGGAGCGGTAATCCACCGGAAGCATGCTCGAGCCTTCCAGCATGGTGAATCCCGCCAGCTTGTCCGTCACGACGCCGGCATACGTGAAGGGATGCCCCAGCAGCAGGACCTTCGCCACCCCGATATCGTCTACCGTCAGGTGCAGCTCTTCGCGGACGGCGTCGGTGAGGAATATCCCGTCCGCTTCCAGCAGGTCGATCTGTCCGGCGAACAAGTCCTCGATCTCGCTCTGGCGGTCAATGTCGCGCCTGTCGAGTCCGATCGCCGCCGCGACCGGTGCGATGTAATCGCCGTTGGCCGATGTCACCAGCCTCTCGAAGTTCACGTCGGTCTTTTCGGCCTCTTTTACATTCGTGGCCGTGGGCGAGATCCAGTACCTGGGCACGACCTGGGCTTCTTTGGTCAGATACCCCCGCAGCGCGTTGAATACCCCCTCGCCGATCGGGTTCCACAGCTGATGCCTCGCCAGGACCCTCGCCGGGCCGGTCAGCGTCTCTTCGTATGTGGTTCTTGTGCCCCAGCTCGTCCCGAACGACGCGAACGTCAGGATCGTAAATGTCAGCAGCACAACGGTAGTGGCGGTCAGCAACGTCCGCAGAGGCCGGCGACGCATGGTGGAGATGCCCATGTGCACAGCCGCCATCATCGTGCTCAAACGCGATACGTCCGCGCTGTGGACCGTCGCGGCCAGGCCCTGCATCTTCTTGATCTCGGCCTGAAGCTTTCGGGTCATGATGAATATGACAAGGCTGGACAGCACTATGATCCCGAAGGCAAGGAAAATCACGATCGGCGTCGCGGCCAGGCGAAAGGCCGGATTGACAAAGTACAGCACGATGAAGGTCGCCACGAAGAAGACGGCGAACCACCCGATCTGGCGGTAGATGTGCGGCGTCCCGATCAGCAGCCGCTCCAGGGAGTAGGCGAAAGGCATCGCCAGCAGAAGCAGCAGCACCACCGCCGTCACCAGGTCCTTAATCACGTTGACCAATGGGATGTAGGCCCGCCGCGCCATGGCGGCTGAGGCGGCGAGAAACCCGTGCAGGGCGTCGGCCGTCACTTGCCGCTGCGAGTCTTCCTGCAAGTCCCGGGCGGTGGAATTAAGGACCTCCAGCGACTCCTGATTGATCCGGTTGTCGCGGAGCATGTCGAGGCGCCCTTCGTTGAGAACTTGCAGGTCGTGGGCCGTAACCGCTGAGGTGACGGGATGCTCCCACTGATCGATCATCGAGACGCCTTTACCGACGTATTGCTTC
>DAOVQV010000271.1 GCA_030628445.1 Phycisphaerae bacterium
ACCTTTGAGAAGTCTCGCACTTTATCCATTTGCAGCATGGCAAAGCCCTTCTAATCTAATACCGTAGTATCGGGTTGGATCCTCGATTCGTCGTCACCGGCGCGCACCACAGCCGCACCGGCCGGGGGGAAAAACCTAACCATCCGGCACATGCTCCCCCCAGCACACACAGGCGCATGCTGAACTGCCCATTGGTCCTAATGACGCCGTATTTGAAGACGTTAACCAGTTCTGTTACTTGACCTCGACCGTAGCACCGGCCTCTTCCAACTGCTTGGCGGCCTCTTCGGCCTCTTCCTTGGGAACGCCCTCCTTGACGGGCTTGGGGGCGCCTTCTACCAGGTCCTTGGCTTCTTTCAGCCCAAGGTTCGTCAAGGCGCGGACGGCCTTGATCGCCTGGATTTTCTTATCCCCGGCGGCCTTAAGAATCACGTCAAAGGCGGTCTGCTCTTCCTCCTCCGCCGCCTCGGCGCCGGCGGCCGGACCTGCCATTACCACAGCACCGGCGGCAGGTTCGATGCCGTACTCATCCTTGAGGTAGTCAACAAGGTCCACCGCGTCCTTCAGCGACAGAGCGACGATCTTCTCTGCAAGGTCCTTGATCTGCTTGGAAACCTCCTTCTTGGTTTCGGGTTTCTCGGCCGCTTCGGCTTTTGCTTCTGCCTTTGCCATCTTCTTGTAACTCCAATAACATTCTATTCGCCACGCCGGCCTGATAGGTGACGCCCCGCTGGCATCATTTAATCCCGGTGCGCCGGGTAATCCCGGTGCGCCGGGACCAATCCGCAGCCGACCGGATATTCTGATTCATCAAGCCGCTTCGGCCGATTCACCCCCGTCGTCTTGCTTATCTGAGACGCCCTTTATTGCCCCGGCCAATCTGGCAACGGGTCCGGCGAGGCACCCGGCGAGCTTTGCGGCGGGCGAGAGGGCGGTTGTGGCAACGGTGGCGATGGCCTCATCGCGGGTGGGAAACTTGCTTAGCTGCTCGACGCGGTCGGGGCCAAAGACCTCGCCGTCCAGCAAGGCAGCTTTGATCTTCAGGTTTTCGGCCTCCTTGGCCAGCTCCAGCAGCTCGCGCACAATGGTAACGACGCTGTCGCCCCCCCAGGCCAGTGCGCACGGCCCGTCGAGCATCTGCTTGGCGTCGGGAATCCCGACAGTGTCGAACGCACTTTTGGCGACGGCGTTCTTCACTACGCTCAGCTTTACGTCCTTCTGCTTCAGCTGCGCCCGAATGCGATTCGTCGCGACGGCGTCGATACCCGTAAGGCTCACCACCGCCAGCGACGTGACGCCCTCTAACCTTTTTGCAAGGTCTTTTCGAAGAAGCTCTTTTACCGGTTTGCTCATGGGAACCTTTCTGACCTACGCAACTTCCAACCCAACCGACGGCGACATGGTCGCCGACAGAGAAATCTTCTTTATGTACGCGCCCTTTACCGTAGGGGGTCTGATTCGCTTTACGTGGGTGACGAAGGCTTCGATATTCTCGGTAAGCTTGTCGGGTTCGAAGCTGACCTTACCCACCGGAATGTGCACATTCCCTCCCTCGTCGTTGCGATATTCAACCTTCCCGGCGGAGTAGTCTCCCACCGCCTGAACGACGTTGTCGGTAACCGTCCCGGCCTTGGGCGAGGGCATCTTCCCCTGCGGACCCAGCAGACGGCCCAAACGCGAGACCTTCTTCATCATAGACGGCGTGGATACGGCTATGTCGAAGTCCATCCAACCGTCCTGAATTTTCTTGATCAGCTCATCGCCGCCGGCCTCGATGGCGCCAGCCTGCTTAGCTGCGTCCACGTCGCCCTCTTCACAGAAGGCCACAACCTTGCGCGTCGCGCCGATTCCGTGGGGTAAGGATATCGACCCGCGTATTCCCTGGTCGGCCTGCTTGGGGTCGATCCCAAGATGCATCACCAGCTCCACCGTCGCATCGAACTTATTGGCCCCAAATCCCTTAACAATATCCACGCCCTCGCGGATGGCGACGGTCCCGGCCGGGACCTTCTCCAGGGCCTCCCTGTACCTCTTAGATTGCTTTTTGCCCATGAATCCTTTCCTTAACGTCCCGGTGGACCAGCTCAATCCCGGGCGAAACTCGCACTATTGGCGCCCGTTCTCTGGCGCGGCGCTGCTCGCCTGCGCGCCGCCGGCGCCTTCGATCTCCACAACTATACCCATGCTGCGTGCGGTGCCCTCGATGATGCGACAGGCGTTTTTCAGGTCGCTGGCGTTTAGGTCCTGCATCTTCCTTTGGGCGATCTGTTGGACTTGCTCTGCGGTCACAGTGCCCACCTTTTCCTTGTTCGGGACGCCCGAGCCCTTGGCGACCTGCGCAGCCTCCTTCAGCAGCGCAGCAGCGGGCGGACTCTTTATGACGAACGTGAAAGTCCGATCCTCGTATACCGTAATTACAACTGGAACGGGCATCCCGTTCAGGTCTTTCGTCTTTTCGTTGAACTGCGAGACGAACTGCCCGATGTTGACGTTGTGCTGCCCCAAGGCCGGTCCGATTGGCGGGGCCGGGGTCGCCTGGCCGCCCGGGGCCTGGAACTTAATCTGGATTGCTACTTTTTTAGCCATCGAAGTATCTCGCCGCTGTTGGGATTACGACTTTTCTACCTGCCAGTACTCCAGCTCCACCGGAGTCGCCCGCCCGAAGATGGTCACGATCACGCGGACCAGACCCTTCTCGGCAAGGACTTCGTCGATGACGCCCTCAAAGTTCTCGAATGCGCCTTCCTTGATCTTGACCATGTCGTCCTTGGCGAAGTCCACGGAGACCGGTGCGCCTTCCTGGGCCTTTTCCACCTGCATGAGCATCTTATCGACGTCTCCGGGCTTCATCGGGTTGGGCTTTCCGCCCGAGCCGATAAAGTCGCCCACACCGGCGGTCTCCTTGATCAAGAACCATTCCTTCTCGCCGATCGAACCATCCTCGGTGAGCTCTATCTCCACAAAGACA
>DAOVQV010000379.1 GCA_030628445.1 Phycisphaerae bacterium
GAACGCGGATGGGTTTCGCCGCGGCGATGGCGCAGCTCGGCGGGACGACGCAGTACCTGGCGGCCAAGGACACGCAGATGGGACGGGGAGAGACAATCGCCGATACCGCCCGGGCGCTCGATCAGTACGTAGACGTGATCTCGACGAGGCTCTGGAAACACGAGGACATAGAAGTGATGTGCCAAAACATGACCGTGCCGGTGCTCAACGCATGCACGCCGCTGGACCACGCCACCCACGTGATCGGCGAGCTTATGACCATCAAGCAGGTCAAGGGGCGCCTCGAAGGTATAAACCTCGTCTACACCGGAATGGCCCGGGGGATTCTGCACTCGTTTATCCGCGCCTGTCCGACCCTCGGGGTCAACCTGACGCTGGCGATACCATCCTCCTACGCCGAGACGGTGAATCCCGAGATCCTCGCCGAGGGCCAAGGCAAGGCCAAAGCCGCCGGGACGCGCCTTGAGATCTGCACGGACCTGAAAGACGCCGTGAAGGATGCGGACTTCATCCAGGCCGCCACGCTCATTCGCAGCATGCTCGCCGGGGAGCAGTCGCCGGAAGAAAAGGCCGTCGATATCCCAAAGTGGACGGTGACCAACGAGGTCTTAAGCTGCGCAAAGGGCGATGTGATCTACTCGCACTCCGGCCCGGCCCACAGGGGAATCTGCGCGACAGATGAGGTCATGGACGGACCCAAGTCCGTAATCCGCCGGGAGGCGCACAACGCGATCTACTCCAAGAAGGCGCTGCTGGCGCTGATGGTGAGGTAGGAATCGCGCCTTAATTGCTGCTCTAAGCCAGGTTGGCGACACTCACTTGTACGGGAAATTCTCTGTCCACTTGGCGGCGGACAGCTCGACCAGCAGCTTCGCCAGATATGCGGCGCTGGCGTCGACAAGCCCGCGGCCCTTCGCAGCGGACGCCTTGCGGGCGTCTCCGCCCGCCGCCGCGGGAACGTACAAGTGCCACGGCCGAACGAAATAAACCCCTTGATCGCCCAGCGCGCCGACGGTGAGCTGCCCAAACGGAAAGTCCGCGATCCTATCTTCTCTGACCAGCTCCGGGCACAAGTGCATCACTGATGACGTCTCCGACTCCCCGGCGTGATCGGACGGGTGCTCGACGAACTTGCTGCGAGCGGGCCCGGCCGAGGCGCTGGAGGTCAGGCAAACGAAAGCTCCCCCGGTCGACGGGCACCTGTCGTAATGATCGCGAAGGGCTGCACGCAATGCGTCGGTGTTGCCCCCGTGGTTGTTGTACAGCACGATCTTGCGGATACCGTCGGCCTCCAGAGCCTCGACGATGTCCAGCACCACCTGCATCAGTGTCCGCACGCCGATGCGGCAGGCGAACGGGAAGCCCTTGAAATTTACGTTGTTCCCGATCGGCAGCGTCGGGTACATAAGCGCCCGGGCGCCCCGCTCGTTGGCCCGGACGATCGCGCTGCGGACGATCCCCTCGCATTGGAAATAGTCGGTCCCGTACGGCAGGGCCGGGCCGTGCGGCTCGACCGAACCGATGCCCAAGACCACCACCTCCGCACCGAACGCCTTGACGTCCTCGATTGTCATCTCTTGAAGGATTCCGCTTGTCACGGGTTGTGTCTCCTTTGTTAACAGTGCCCGAGAAACAGGCAAAGCATACGGCGCC
>DAOVQV010000144.1 GCA_030628445.1 Phycisphaerae bacterium
CGAGCTTGCCGCCAAGCAGATGCCCGAAGAATCCCAGCGAATCAGCCGCTTGCGGGACGGCTTGGTAGCAGGCGTCACGGCCAAGCTGGACTGTGTCAAGCTCAACGGGCATCCCACGCAGCGCCTGCCTAACACGGCGTATCTGTCTTTCGCCGGCGCCGAGGGTGAGGCGACCATAAGCGCCATGGGCGACGTCGCCGCCTCGACGGGCTCAGCCTGTACGACGGCGGCGCATACGCGAAGTCATGTGTTGGGTGCTATGGGCGTTCCCGAGGATCTGGTTCAGGGGTCGATACGGTTGACCCTGGGCCGGTTCAACACCAAAGAGGAAATCGATCACGCCATCGAGCGGATTATCTTTTCCGTAACCGCCATGCGGAAAGTCAGCGGGTTCGATCAGAAGGGCGGCCTTACGATAAGCTCGCGGGCGCCCGGCGAAACGAGGTAAACATGCAGCAATTCAGCGATTTGATGATGGACCATTTCATGAACCCGCGCAACGTTGGCGAGCTGGATGAAAGTTCACCGCGCGTCGGAACCGGGACGGTTACGTCGGATGTCTGCGGCGACGTTACCAAGCTGTATGTAGAGATCGGCGACGACGAGCGGATCGTCGACGCCAAGTTCAAGACGTTCGGGTGCGGGGCGGCGATTGCGTCCAGCTCGTACGCCACCGAGTGGCTGAAGGGTAAGACGCTCGGCGAGGCTACGCAGATCGACGATGCGAAGATAGCCAAGGTGCTCGACTTACCGCCCATGAAAATCCACTGCTCGGTTCTGTCCCAGGATGCTGTTGCCTGCGCCATTGCAAACTGGAAGGCAAAGAGCGGTAAGTCTTAACCTGCCAACCTCGGCCGGGGCGGGTAATGATCTGTTGTCTGGGGCGGTGTTGCTTATTCTTGCTGTCGGTCCTTGCGTCTGCCGGTCATCTACAGATCCGCGAAGACGTCTTTGAAGATCCGGACGTATGTTTTGAACTGCGCCAGTGAGCAGCTAGGCGGGATTCGGTGGTCGGGGATGGGGATGTATCCGCCTTCGGCCGCAAGCGGGCGGAGTGGCGCTAGATGATCGCGAATCGCCTTCTCGCCTGCGGGGATGACGTGCTTGTCTACGCCTCCGAACATCCGGAGACGTTTCCCGAACTTCTTTCGTAACGTTACCGGGTCGGCTCGCCAGGTTCCCACCTCGATTGGAAAGATGATGTCGATCCCCGAATCCAGCCAGTGCGGAATGAGTTGCTCGACGTCCCCGTCGCTGTCCAGCATGATGAACTGGACGCCATGTGTGTGATAGAAATCGGTAAGGCGGCGGTAGTACTTGGCGTAAAACTTCTCGTAGGTCCGCGGGGAGAAGAGGGGTCCGCTTCGGCCGCAGCAGTCCTCGAAGAGATATGCGAGATCGGGCCTCGTCCGGTCGAGCATCGGCCCATGCAATCGGATGAAGTACTCCGTCAGGTATTCGATAATCTCCTCGTATAGGGCCGGGTCGTCGTACGACAGATAGGAGATCGTCTCCAGTCCCATCCAGTCGCGGGGCCAACCAAAGAGGCTCCCGCCAAGGAAGACTGTAAGGTTCTCCCTGGCGTTGAGCTGCTCGGCCTGTGCCTCCCAGTCGGTACTGCGCCTCCTGGGGTCGTCCGGATCGAGAAACCGTTTGAACTGGCGCCACGACTTGCGATCCGGCAGGAGGGCCTCTTTGATGTGCTGCGGAATCGAACTGATGGGTTTGACTTGCTTCAGCACCGCTCCCAGGGCGGTTCTGACGATTTGATAGTCGTCGGTTTCTTCCAGGACTACATCGGACTCGTCCGACATGGGACGCGGATCAGACAACCCATGAGCCCGCCACATACCCGACTCCCAATCTCCGTCCAGGTGCGTCTCGGTAACGACGGCGCGTGGGCTGCTGAGCCCTTCGGTGACCCACCTGTCCATGGTTTCCGCCCACGTGCCAAAATAGTACACCGGGAGGCGATCGAACGGCTGGTAGCTCATCAGTGCGCTGAAACGCCGTCTTTCGGTCACGGTAGGACACCTCAGCTAAACAGTCCGCCGGACGGCGAAGTCGGGAGATACCCGTTGCTGTGGAAGAACTCGATGGCTTCGTCGATGGAGCCGAATACGCGTGTGGCGGTTTCGGTGACGAACGGGGACGGTTCGGCGCGGCCCTGCCAAATCACAAAGACGTCCTTGGCGGCCTCGTGGGCGTGCTGGAGCTCTCGCTCCACGCCGCTGGAGATTCCGGGTCGGCCGCCGGCGAGTTGGGGGACCAGCGAGATAATCATTTCCGATTGATCGATCAGCTTGAAGTCGCGTGCGTAGATCTGCCCGTCGATGTCCGGGATGATCTCCAGAAGCTGATTCGTATCCACCGAAATCGCCTCGCCGCTTGGGCCCAGTTGCACCGTGCGGCGGCCCTGTTCAGCGGCTTGGAGGGCAGACCGGCCCAGGTGCTTTTCCTCCAGATCGCCCGGGTCGAAGCAGGTGAAGTGTCGCTTTATCTTGCTGCGAAATTCCTCGATCGCCACGGTGGCCCGCCCGGAGGTGTCGAACTCCAGATGCGTCATGGGATAGCTCAGGTACGCCTTTTTGAACTGCGGGTGAAACAGCAACCGCAGAAGCGTCTCGGCCGTGCTGTCGTCGTGCCCGATTGCGCTTATGTAGAAGCACCCGTGGCCGCTGACGATTTGGCTGAGCAGCTCTGTCGCAAGGATCTCCTCCTCGCGCCAGACCATCAGGTCTTTGAGGGTGTGGTCGATGTGGCCATCGCGGACCAGGCGATAGTGGACGCGGTCGATGTTATCGACCAGCACGACGTATAGGTCGGCGTCGAAGGTCTGCATGTAGTCGTAATCGAAGGCATGAAACAGCCCGTGCCGCCAGCGGAAGGTGGCGTGCGTGTTGATCAGGACATTCGCCGAGCGATTGGACATCGCGAGGATATCTTTGAAGACGCTTCGGCGCAGACTATGCAATCGCGAGAGAGGTAAGTCCAGGATCCTCCCCTGGGCCACGTCGGGGGCCTCTGCGTACATCATGTCCCCGACGTTGCAAAGGGCCAGGTCGTCCCCGGCGTCCCGCCCCAGTTCGACAACCCTGGAGAGGAACTGTTTTTTGTCCAGGCCGACTTGTCCTGTCACGACGGCACGCACGGTCTTACTTTAGCTGCATCGGCCCGACAGTTCAATCGCGGCGTCTTGGTTCTGCTGCATGCGGGTGCGGTTTAGTTGGTCGGTTTTGATTCGCCGGTCGGGGATGGCGCGGTTGTGGGTGTGGGCCTGGCCGGTGTCGCCTTTGCTACGGCGTGACGGCCGGCCAGCGACGAGACCAAAGCCCGCAGATCGGCAATCTGCTTGGTAAGCAGATCGATTCTTCCCTGTAGGTTCTTGGCGTAGGTCTTGTAGCGATCGCGGTCGGCGGCTGCGTCACGAAGCGCCTTGACCTGTCGTTCCTGGTGCTCCAGTAGAAACGCCAGCTTGTGTAGGCGTTCCGAGAGGGCACTTTCCCGCTGGCGCAGCTCGGTCAGGCGCGCCTTGAGGATCGTGCTTTCCGCCGTCAATCGCTCAATCTGTTCGCGCAGTTGCTTGTTTTGGTGGGTCGCCTCTGCCAGGCGTCGTTGGGGGCTTTCCGAGGAGTCACGCGGATAATCCACGCATCCTGGGGCAACAAACACCCACGCGCACAGCCATCCTGCAAGCCAAATTGCTCGCATGTCACTATGATAAGCCCAACCCGCTGGTTCGGCCAGTTAATCTGGCTTGCTGGTGTTTTTCTTGGGGATAGGGAAGCTCTAGAGCGGTGCGGGAGGATTCCCGTCGCGCAGCACACGCCAGGGCCAGGGCGCGGCGGTGCGGGGAGTTGGCCTTGCCCGACTTCAGACCGTTAGAACGTCTGATTCCTTCTTGGCGATGCCGACGCCGTCACGGTCAGCGTGTTGCTCCCGCTGGTTAGTCCCAGTGTCACTGTCACGCTTTTGGTGCAGGGCACTCCCTGCCAGTCCAGACCAATTTGGGACAAGGCCAGGAAGCTGTCGACGGCGACGTTCTCATCTGCGCTGCCTATGAGCACATACGACTCTTCGTTTCCGCCGACGGTTCGGCGGTAATACAGCACGCCGTCGGCGAATTCGTACTGTATTTGGTCCACGCCGCTGCCGGTGGGCGGGATGATGGTAACCGCCGTCGAAGTGATGCCAACCGCGGCGGCGGTTCGAACATCATGCGTGATGCGGTTGAGTACCGACCTGGCAGATTGCGTCAGGGCGGCCAGCTTGGTGTTCTCGGTGCTGCTTTGCAGGGAAGCATGGACCGCCGCGGCGACGCTGGCCATGAGCATCGCCAGTAGCGTGATGCTTATCAGCAATTCAAGAAGGGTGAATGCCTTTTGTTTTTTTCGCATCGGTCGTCCTCCATTCGCTTGAGGTCAAATTGGAATCTAATCGCTCGTGGCGACGAGCCATCCGGTTGAAAGCAGGGGGATCGAGTCGCGGGAGACGATCACTTGCACGGAGACGGTATCTGTAGGCGTTGTAGAGATGACCGTCAGGTTGTTGGGATCGACCCAGTTGACCGTCACCATTTGTGACCAGCCCGTCATGCCATACATCTGATATCCCGTTGCATCTCTGGGCGGCGAGAAGGTCTGCCCATGGAGGTCGTCCAGGTCGTCAACCTCGTATTCGCCTGCTTCCGGCCCCAGTGGTCCCGGTGAGCGCAGTGCGGTATCGAAGAATGGAAGCGTGGTCGTCCATTCCCGCAGATCCTGGGC
>DAOVQV010000002.1 GCA_030628445.1 Phycisphaerae bacterium
TAGTTGCTGCAGGCGATTAACCAGCGCCAGCGCAGCGTCTATGGGGATCTTTCGCTTGACCCTGTCGAATAAGCCCGGTGTCTCAGGGGTCTTCGGGGCGGGGCGTTCCGGCTCGGGGTGGGAAGGTGCCCCCGCTTGGGCCTGATCGGGATCGGTGGAGGGGGGCTCGGCGGTTTCCTGATCGTCCTCGGCCGGTGGCGCGGCGTTGCTGTCTGGGGGCTCGCCAGCCTGGTCGGTGTTCGTATCCTTTGTCTGCTCAGTGGCTTCGGCGGTGGTCGGCTCTGTCTCGCCGGTGGTTTCAGTGGTTTGCGGCTCGCTTTGCTCGGACGTCGCCTCAGTGTCGCTGTCTGAAGCTTCCGCAGGAGGCTCGACAGTTTCCTGCTCGTCCTCGGCCGGCGGCGCGGCGTCCTTGTCGTCAGTTTCGGCGGTGGCTTCGGCGGTGGTCGGCTCTGTCTCGTCGGCGGTTTCAGTGGCTTCTGGCCCACTCTGCTCGACCTGCTCGGCGGCGATCTGATCAGGGTCGATGGGTATGGTGGGCTCCTCGGGCCCGGCCTTGACGGTCGATTCGACATCTTTGACCTCAGCTTCGACGGTGAGCTCGACCTTATCGGTTCTTGTGCCGCTGTTCTTGGGGCCAGTCGGCTTCTTGGGAGGAGCCTTTTTCTTGCCGGCGGGCTTCGCCTCAGCCTTGGTCTTCTTCTTGGGCGTCTTTTTCGCCTTGGTTTTCTTCTGCTTCGCCATTTGGGTCAAATCGTTCCAGATACCCGGTTAGACCATCTTTTGCTGGGCGTCTGTTTGCGCAAGTCACTGCGCAGCAGATGCACAGCGGCGGTGCACAAACAGCGCCTGCGCAGCGCATCTTGTTGCGCCATTGTGCAATGAATGTGCCAAACGCGCTATGGCCGGGTGGCCGGGCTGAATATGGCTGTTTTGCAGGCAAAAACGCCGGTGCAGTTGCTGCGGGGAAAAATCTTGGCGGGGTTTGGTGTCAGGATTTTATGCACGCAACGTTGGTTTTTCAGACATATTATGGCGTCACAACGCGGTCTGAGCTTGGACGTACAGCTGCTAGTCGCCCGAATCAGAGGGGTGTTGGGAACCGTGGACGGCGGGCTGGGGCGGTGCGATTTCGTAGCGTTTGAGCTTTGCATGCAGTGTGGCGCGGGTTATCCCCAACAGCGCAGCCGCCCGCGTCCGCTGCCAACCCGTCTCGCGGAGGGCTCGAAGAATGAACTCGCGCTCGGCCGTCTCGAGCGAGAAATCCTTCGCGCCCGTCCCCTCGACTCGGGCCTTGTCGGTGGTCTGGCCGGATAAGTCGAAAACAATCTCGGCGGGACTGATCTGGTCAGCTTTGGCGAGAATAAATGCACGTTCGATAACGTTGCGAAGCTGGCGGACGTTCCCCGGCCAGTCGTGTTGCAATAACTTCTTTCGAGCTTCCTTGGTCAATCGGAGGATATTTTCGCCGTCGCGACCGCTCAGTATTTCGATGAAATACTCACCCAGCAGGGGTATGTCTTGGCGTCGCTTCGGGCTACCCAAGGGGGGGATGTTGATGGGGAAAACGGCCAGCCGGTAGTAGAGGTCCTTGCGGAATCGCCCGGTCCGGGCCTGTTGGTCCAGACGGCGATTGCTGGTAGCGATGATGGTAGCGTCACATCGTATGTCCTGTGTGCCACCGACTTTACGAAAAGTTCTCTCCTGCAGTACGCGGAGCAGCTTCGCTTGAAGGTCGGGCGCCATTTCGCTGATCTCGTCCAGCAGCATACTGCCCGTCCCGGCCAGCTCGAACAGCCCCGTCTTGTCGCGGTCGGCACCGGTAAAGGCGCCCTTGACGTGCCCGAACAGCTCGCTCTCCAAGAGGTTCGCCGTCAGGGCGGCGCAGTTGATGGCTACGAATTTCACCGGATCGCCGCAGCGCCAGGCGTGGACAGCTCGTGCGGCCAGTTCCTTCCCCGCCCCGGTCTCGCCGAGGATAAGGATGGGGTTGCAGCGGCTTTCTGCGACCAGGCGGATCATCTCAAGGGTCTGGACGGCGCCCTCGCTTTGCCCGACGAACGCGACGCTGGGGGGGCATTGCGGGCAGAAGTAGCGCTGGAGCTTGGTTTCAGCGGCGGACTTCTCAGCCCGCAACCCGGCTGCCAGCTTGGTGAGCCTGTCGTCGTCCAACGGGCCGCCGATGTAGTCGTACGCCCCCGCGCGGATGAACTGGACGGCCGAATCCACGTCCGGCCGCTCAGCGACGACCACAAGTGGGGTCTGCGTATCGGAAAGCTGTGCTATTTTCTGAAGGTTCCTGAGTCCCTCGTCATCGGAGTCGATCCGCAAGATCACAAGCTCGGGAGAGCTGTTCTTGATCAGTTGCAGTGCCGATGCCGCGTCGTTGGCGCGGAGGTGACGAGCGGCGAAGCGCCTTAGCTGTTGGTCGTCCGCAGGGCCGCCAGGGGTCGGGTGGCCTATCTCCACGACCGTCCCTAACATCGATTCGTCGCTGTTATCCATATCGTACAGGCCTTAGAGGCCGCCACTGGTCGGGCAGGGAGGGCCGTGAGACCTTCTGATGCGGCGAGGAAACTTCGAGGGCTTGGAGCCGGGAGGCCCCGAAAAACGCTCGGGACGGGCCTGCTGGGCAGCAGTGGTGTGCTGTTTGGCGCTCAAGGGTGTGGTTACAGCCCATCCCTGCGCTGGTGTCATAGCGTAACCCAACCAAATCCGTTCCGTGGAGACCTCCGTCGGTGTCGGGATGTGCCTTGCACAACCTACGTCAGCGTACGGCTGTCTCTTGGGCGTAAAGTTTATGCCGACTTGGGAATATACCGAGACCTGGGCGGCGAAGGCAAGGCCCCAAGGGGATTTTCGGGGAATTGTTTCACGGCGTGGCGAGGATAGTTTGTTCGAACTGTGTTGCTCTGTCCGGCAGCGAGGCCAGGCGATCTTGTCGCAGCCCGCTTGAGTGCGGCCCGACTTGATGAGATCTTGGGGTCCGTAGGAGGAGTCCTTTTCCGCAACCGGAAGGATCTTCCGCACCCGAACCCCGTAGGTCGGTCGGCGGCGCAGCAGGCCGCGCCGTAAAATACCGCGCGTAAGTGCTGATGGGTAACGATCTTCGGACTCCCCGACGCCCCAGCGGCGCCTTCTGGCACACCCGTTGCCGAAGTACTCGATACGCACGAGGACTCTGTCTGATGAGTTCGATACCGATACTGGCGAAATTGATGTTAAGCACGTCCGGGGTTGCCCCTGGATCCAAGGCCTCAGGGGCAAAGTCGCCCAGCACGGCGGGCGGGAAGGGAATAAACGGCGAAGCGGCAGCGGCCATGGCAGTGGGTGTCTTGGCGGCGAAGGGGTCCAAGACGATCCCAACGCTGGCGGGTGCGGCGGATCTTGGCGGTAACGGCGGGACTGAGGCGACCAAGCCATCAGGTAAGGGCGGTGTTGTATCGAGCGATTCGCTGAATCGGATGTGCGGCGAGACATTTGCCGTCTTGATGCATCAGATGTGCCAGCAGGATCAAGCCCAGCCACTCGGCGAGTCGGTCGTCCCGCAGGGCGAGACCGCCCAACCGATAAAGGGTTTGCAGCGCGAGGCTGTAGCGTTTTCAGATGCTGCGCTGGAGAATGTCACCGAGGCGCCCATCCAGCAGCACGGTGGGGTGAAGATCCCGGTCGCCGAGGCGGTAACGGGGCAAGCCAAGAGCTTCCTACAAGAGCCGGGTGTTACCGCAAAACAATCGGAAATCACCCCTGGGCAGCCTGTTGAAGGGAACCAACCGAAGCAGTCAGTTGGCATCAGTATACTTCCCGGGGCGGACAAGGTCTCAGTGACTGCTGAGGCCAAGACGCAGGGCGTCCCAGCCGGTGCGGGCGGGACGACAGACTTAGGCGTCGAGCGCGCCGCTGTCGTCAAAGAACATCTCCCGGGTGCCCAGCCGATTCCCACTACCGGCACCCCCGCCAGTAACGCCTCCGGTGGGCAGGATTCACAAGCCGCCCAAACGAAGCCGTCGAACGCTCCGCACGCAACGGCGTCCCAGAACACCCACCCGACAGACAGCGGCGCCGAACAGCTCCCCGAGCCCGTCCAGGTTGTTGTTGTGCGCGACGCGCTGCAGCGAGCTTCGACGGACAAGGGTCCGGGGGCCAAGGGCGGTCCGGTAAGCCCGACGCAAGCGTCCAGCGGCGATTCAACGAAAGGTCCCATCCAAGCTTCGCCCGGTCTGCAGGCCCCGCCTGCCTCCATTAAGGCTGGCTCCGCGGCCCCGGTTGAGGAAAGGGCTTCGGGCGGTTCGGTGGTCGGTAAAAACAGTGCTCCGGTTGCTTCGGCCGGGCGCCCCGTCGCCGCGTCAGCAGCTGCGAATCAAACGCTGGGCGAAACTGCGATCGGTGAGACGACAGATGCTGGGGGGGGTAATTCCGCCCTGCAGGTCGCCGTCAGTGACAGCACGCAGGTGACGGGGGCGCAGGATGGGGAGCAGGTCGCGCAGACGTCGCTGCCCGATCAGATCGCCGGACAGCTGCGCGCCAGTGGCGCGCGGCCTGGTCAGCAGATCGTGATTCGCCTGAATCCACCGGAGCTGGGGGAGGTTCGCATCACGCTGCAAGCGGAGGGCCGCAGCGTCAAGGGCGTCCTGGAGGTTCAAAACGCTCAGACCCTACAGCACATTCAGCGCGCCGCACCGGCGCTGATGACCCGCCTGTCGGACGGCGGGGTGCAACTGAGCAGACTTGAGCTGACCCTCTCGACCGGCAGCGACCGAAGCACCGCAGATGCCTCTGACTCTCTGTTTCGCGACGGTCAGTCTGACCAGTCCCATCAGCATGCAGACAACTGGGGTCAGCACAGCTCGGGTGATTCTACCGGCAGCGACGTCGGTGACGCTTGGGAGCTCGAGACAGAGCAGGTATTGACGGGTGCGGCGCACGTAGGCGACGAATCCATCAACGTCTGGAGATAGGAGAGCAGAAGTGGATGCTATTGCGGGAACATTGACCAGCGCCAGCAAGATTCAAAGTGATTACCTGAACCTGCTGGTGACACAACTTAAGAACCAAAACCCCCTGGACCCGATGGACCACAGCGAAATGGCGTCCCAGTTGGCGATGTTGTCCCAGTTGGAACAGTTGGAGAACCAAACCCGACAGCTTCAGAGCATGGAGGGGACATTTCAGGAGGCCCTTGTTACCGCACAGCGCCGCCAGGCGACGGAGCTTATTGGAAAGACGGTTTCATTCTTCGCCGAGCTGGAAGAAGGCGGGCACGCGATCCGCTGGGCGGAAGTCGACAGAATTGATTTGGCCGACGGTCAGGTTCGTCTAAGGGCAGGCGATTATATCCTCGGCCTGGGTGCCATACAGACAGTTGAGGACTGAAACAGGAACTCTAGCAGTAGAGGTGGACTATGGGAAATGCACTACTATCAGGCGTGTCGGGCATGAAGGCCCACCAGCAGATGATCGATGTGGCCGGTAACAACCTGGCCAATCTGAACACGATTGGTTTCAAATCCGGCCGCATCACATTCTCGGATTTGTTGAGCGAAACAATTCGTGAAGCGTCGCAGCCAACCTCCGCAGTCGGTGGTATCAACCCCATGCAGGTCGGCTCCGGCGCGTCCGTCGCCAGCATCGACAAGAACATGTCGCAGGGCACCTTGATCAACACCGGCCAAGCCCTGGACATGGCGATCGAAGGCGAGGGTTATTTTGTCCTGAACGACGGGACGAAGAACATCTTCACCCGCGTCGGGACGTTTGGCGTCGACTCGAATTACTATCTTGTAGACCCGGTGACGGGGTATATGGTCCAGAGGCAGGGGGTCATCGGAGTCGCGGACGGTTTCCAGACCACGGGGGACAACGCAATTCGCATTCCGTACGACGTGGCCCTCCCCGCCAAGGCCACCACCACCATCTCCTATAACGGGAACCTGAGCGCCGACAAGGTTTCCGTAAGCACCCACACCCTGCGCCTGGGTTCTCCATTTACGATAAGTGGAGCGGCTGCGGCGGGAACTACGGAAATAGACAAGCTGGACCAGTTTTCCGGCGGCGAACTCGGCGTCGGAGAGACGGGCACGATTACGATCACGGGGGCACAGCGCGACGGAACCGACATTGGGAGTGTCGACCTCACCGTCAATCCGACCACAACGCTCCAGGACCTCTTGGATGAGCTGAACCTGCCCGCACTATTCGGGACCGATTCCACCGCCACGCTGGACAACGGCGAGCTGTTCCTGAAGGATGACACTTCCGGTTACAGCAAGGCGAACGTCAACATGGTATGGTCCAGCGCGACCAGCAAGACGTTGGCACTGCCGTACCACTTTCAGCTGGAGACTCCCGGCGGTAACGTCACCCAGGATACCACCATCACGGTCTACGATTCGCTGGGCACCGCGCACATTCTGAACGCCTCGTTCGTACGGACAGATACTGCTCGGACATGGGATTTGGTGATCAAGGATGTCTCCGGCGATACCAAGCTGGCGGATCGGCGGATTGAGAGTATCACGTTCCAGACCAGCGGCGCCTACGGCGGGCTGGGGGGATCGGATACTGCAACCTTCCAGTTGGACTTCGTCACCGACGGAAGCGGGAGCAGGACAATCACCGTGGATCTGGGTACGGAGGGTAAGTTAGACGGGTTGACGCAGTTCGGCCAGGACTCCACGGCCGGGCCCAGCGGCCAGGACGGTTATACCTGGGGTAAGCTGCTGAGCATGTCGGCCAGCATCGAAGGAACGCTGACGGGCCTGTTCACCAACGGCATCAGGAAAGACATCGCCCAGATGACGCTGGCGATCTTCCAGAACCCGTCGGGTCTGAAGAGCATGGGCAGCAACTACTACGAGCCGTCGGCGAACTCCGGCGACCCGTTATACACGAAAGGGGCGTCCAGCGGGTGCGGTCCGATCCGCGGCGGAATGCTCGAGAGTGCAAACGTCGACGTCGCAGAGCAGTTCGTTCAGTTGATCCAGGCGCAGAACGGTTTCCAGGCAAACGCCAGAACCATTCGCGTCTCGACGGAAATGCTGCGGGAACTGACCAATTTGATCAGGTAAGGAAGGTTTCACCAGATGCAAGGATGCTTGCAGATAGCTGAGCGAGTACTATTCGATTGGATAGCCTCGTCGCCGCTGGATCGTTGGGCGGGGGCCCAACGATCCTTTCCCAAGTTCGGCGGCGCGGGTCTTTGGGTCCTGCTGGTGTTGGGGGTGCTGCTGGTAGCGGCGGGGGTGGGGGCAATCCTGTGGGTCCGAAGGCAGGGCCAGGTGCAGGATGCGTGGGCTGCCTTTGACGACGTTGCCGAGGTAAACGGTCTGTGCGAGGAGGAAAGATCGCTCCTGGCCAGGATCGCCAAGCAGGCCCGCCTGAAAGACCCCACAACCGTGATGACTTCCGAGGAAACCTTCAGCAGGGGTCTTGGGGGGATACTCGCACGTTCAACCGGCGGGACGTTCACGAAAGCATCCGCCGGAAGTCTTTGTGGTGGGTGCGTGTTCCTCTTTACGCTGCGCCAGAAACTGGGGTTTCCCATTCCTATGGATCAGATGCCCACAGCCACTTCGGTGCTGAAGCCTATAGCTGTGGCCGATAAGCTCACGGTTGTCAGGCAGAACACTCCGTCCGACTTTGAAGTGACGGTGGTTAAGAAAGATGTAGCTTTCCCTCGTCTTATCGTGCGCCCGGATATCAAGGTCGATGTGGACCCGGGGGAATCATGGGCTGTGCGATATCCACATGATGCGATCCTTTGTGAGTTCAGTGCCACGGTCATTGAGACGGTGGAAGATGACATTGTCTTGAAACCGGTCGGGACGCTTCGGCGGATCAATCGCCGTCGTTTTGTGCGCGTTCCGGCCGACAAACCGGCATATGTGGCGAGGTTTCCGTTCGTGACGGAGGCGAAGACCCGGGAGGTTCCCCAGTTCGTCCCCGGTAAGCTGGTTGAGTTCGGCGGGCCCGGGATGCAGCTTCAGATTGAGGCCAACCTGGACGTTCAGGAATCCGACAGCGTGCTGGTCGTGCTTGAGCTTGGGCCTGACAAGACAATTGAGGGCCTTGGTAAGGTTCGTCGCGGGATCACCGTCGGTCGTGACGGGGGAAAAATCTTTGCGCTGGAGCTGGTAGGACTGAATACCGCCGAAGTGGCGGAACTTGCTAAGGAGACCAATGCCATACGACGGCGCTACAAGCCGGGAGAAGGCGAACAGGTGACCGAAGAAGAACCAGAGGTGGTGGCCGCGAGCTAGATGAGATGACCGATCAAATCGAAGCGACAACATCGAGCCTGGAGGCGTTGGCGGAGCAATACTACACCATTACCCACAACCTAGCCAACACCAACACCTGCGGATACAAGCGCTATTGCACCAGTTTCTCGCAAGCCCTCGCCGAGACTATGGCCGCCCCCGGTGCATCCGATCGCGTCGAGGGAAACACGGCCATAGATTTCACACAAGGCGCCCTTTCGCAGACCGGTAACCAGCTCGACCTTTCGCTGGTGGGCAAAGGGTTTTTCGTTATCGAGACGCCTGAAGGGCCGCTGTACACGCGCAACGGTTGCTTTCGCCGTAACTCCGTGGGCCAGTTGGTGAACACTTCAGGGCAGATGGTAGCTGGGCTTGGAGGCCCCATCATTATTCCTCACGCTGCCGAGACGCGCGTGGGGGCCGACGGAACCATTACCGTCTCCGGAGTGGTGGCGGGCAGGATCAGGGTGGTGGACTTCGATAAGTATGAGGGCCTCACTGCGGCTGGTGGCGGTTGCTTCCGCGCACCGGATACGGCGACGCTGACCAGTGCTCCCGAGACGGTTGTTCGCCAAGGGTATCAGGAAAGCTCCAACGTGAAGATCGTAGATGAGCTTGTGGGGCTCATCGCGGTGACGAGGTTATATCAGGCCAACCTAAGGTCCATACAGGTGCAGGATGACCGGATGGAGAGCATCCTGCAGGTGGCCTTGGCATAAGAGCAGGAGAACGCTGATGTTAAGAGCTTTTTCGACGGCGGCGACGGGCATGACGGCTCAGCAGATGATCGTCGACACCATTGCTAACAACCTAGCCAACATAAACACCAACGGGTTTAAGCGCAGCCAGGTTAACTTCCAGGACCTGATGTACGTCAAGCTCTCCGAGCCCGGCGGCGAGGTCGCCTCCGGCGTCACCGCACCAACCGGCCTGGAGATCGGCAGCGGCGTCCGTCCGGCTGATACCGTCAAGATATTCCTGCAGGGCGAACCGGAAAAGACCGATCGGCCCTTGGACTTGGCGATCCAGGGAGACGGGTTCTTCGAAGTCACTTCGTCCACTGGCGAGGTCCGCTACACCCGAGACGGGGCGTTTCGGGTTGATGCCAATGGCGCCATCGTCACCGCCAGCGGATACACGCTCAGTCCGGCGATTAGCATTCCAACTGGGGCGACTTCCATCGGTATAGCCGCCGACGGGACGGTCACTGCCCACACCTCCTCCGGTGTTTCTTCTTTAGGTGTGATTACGTTGGCTCGCTTTATCAACCCGGCCGGGCTTTCCAGCAAGGGCGGGAACCTGCTGGCAGAGACGCCGGCAAGTGGGTCGCCCACGGTGGGCACGGCTGCGGTTAGCGGTTTTGGCGAGATCAGACAGGGGTACCTGGAGAAATCCAACGTCCAGATGATTACGGAACTAGTTTCACTGATCAAGGCGCAGCGAGCGTACGAGATCAACTCGCGGGCCATCCGTGCCGGCGATGAGATGCTCAACACCGCGAATCAATTAGTCAGGTAGGCCTCTAATATGAAGACCAAAACTGCAACGGTTCTGATGGTTGTTCTGGTGTGCGGTGCAGCCTGGGCCGATCAGCGGCCTCCACTGCAGGTGTATCTGCCTCGGTCCGTTAAGGTCAAGAGCGATTCGCTGTCCTTGGGGGATATCGGGTTGGTTCGCAGCGACGAGCAAGACCTGCCCGGGCGGGCCTCAGCCATAGCGATGGGGCGGGCGCCGTGGCTGAAGGAGACAATCGTCATAAACCGACAGACCATACTGTCTCGCCTTGCAGCCAACGGGATTCCCCGTGATATGGTCCAGATTACCGGGGCTCAAAAGGTCAGCATCCGCCGGGTCCAACGCGTGATAGGCCCTGATGAGTTTCTAAAGGTGGCGGGGGCCTTCTTGGAGAGACAGCGCCCCGGTCCGGTGGGCTCCAGGTGGCGCCTGGTGGGTAGGCCCAAAGACCTGGTGGTCCCCGATTCGCGACAGATAACGTTTCAATCGCGGATCGGTGGGGATAACCCAGGAAGCCGATTGGCCGTCACCATCTCGGTGATGAGCGAAGGGAAGGAGCTGGGGTCCGTTGAGGTCCCGTTCAAGTTGGTCTATCGCTGTCGCCAGGCCGTCACCACGCGCAATATCGCCGCAGGTGAAAAGATCACCCCTCAAAACACCAAGATTGTCAGTGTTCCTTCAGACTGGCCCGAAGACCCCAACTACGCCCAGCCGTTTGGGCGGACTGTAACCCGCCGCCTTGCCGCACGGACCGTCATACGCCCGGTAATGACGACGCCGTCGCCGTCTTCAGTTCTCGTGAAGCGAAATCAGACCGTGCTGTTGAGAATACGAACATTCGGCTTGAAGATCACCGACATCGGCCAGGCGCTGCAAGAGGGTAGACCGGGTGAGTTCATCAAGGTGCGAAACGTAAGCACTAAGCGGGTAATCACAGCGAAGGTCGCCTACGACGGTTCGGTGGAACCGGTGATTGAGGAGACGAGAAGATGAATGGACCGGCGCGGGGAGTCGTGGTGTGTCTGGTTGTTTCGTTGTTGGTGGCTGGGACGTCACCGGCTGGGTCGATCTGGGCGAAGTCGACCAGGCGAACGCGGGCGCTCTATACCGACGACACGGCCAGGGATGTCGGAGACTCCATCACGATCGTCATCGAAGAGCACAGCAAGATCGAGAACGAGACGAATCGCAAGATGGAGAAAACCTCGTCGAGAAAGGCTTCCCTTACAGGGAATTTCGATCTGATCGATGCGCTGGACAAGCTGACGGGTAAGCTGTTCAGTCTGCGATCTCCGGACTTGAATTTCGATGCCTCGGCCGAAAACAAATTCGACGGCGGGGCGGACTACGACACCGATCGCACCATGGCCGACGAGATCACGGCCGTGGTCGAGGACATCCTCCCGAACGGGAATCTTGTCGTCCTGGGCCAGCGCCAGAGGATGGTAGCCGGCGACGTGCAGATCATTCAAGTAAGCGGTGTTGTTCGGCCCAGTGACATCAGCTTCGCCAACTCCGTCAACAGCAAGAAGATCGCCGATTTCCGGATCGTCTTCAAATCCAAGGGTCGGGAGAACCGCTTCACCAAGCCGGGTTGGCTGGGGAGAATCTTGAACGTGCTGGACCCGTTTTAACGGTCCTGGCCGTGAGCATTGGAGAGACGAATATGCGGTTTATGCTGGTCATCTTGAGCATCGCCATGCTAATCGGCCCGGTCGTGCGGGCTGAGCGGATAAAGGACATTACGGATATAGAGGGCGAGCGTGGCAACTTGCTGCAAGGGATCGGTCTGGTGGTGGGTCTTAGCGGAACGGGTGATGATTCGGAGCTGACTCGTCGGATGTTCGCCAATTTCCTCCGCCGCACCGAGGGCCTCGCCCTGGAGCCGGACGACCTGACCAGTAAGAACGTCGCCGCCGTCATGGTCGAGGCCGTGCTGACACCCTACGCTCGTTGTGACACCGAGATACCTGCTACGGTCTCGGCGACGGGGGCAAGCAGCCTTCAAGGCGGGATATTGCTGATGACGCCCCTCAAGGGCGCCGACGGGCGGGTCTATGCAGTCGCCGGCGGGGCCTTGACAATCGGCGGCTTCGGGGCTTCGGGGTCCAAGAGCACGATCACGAAGAACCACATAACCGTCGGCCAGACGACCGCTATCGTGGAGAAAGAGGAACTTGCCACCTACGTAAAGGGCGGACGGATCGGGCTGTTGCTGAAAAACCCGGATTTCGCCACCGCCGAAAACATCGCCCAAGCGATAAACGAGTTGTACCCCTCCAGCTCGTCTGCCGTCGACGCCGGGAAGATCCGTGTGACCTTACCCAAGAAGCTCGCCCGTGAGCAGGTAAATGCCTTCATCAGCACGATCGGCTCTTTGCAGGTTCAGGTGGACTCACCGGCCGTGGTGGTGGTGAACGAGAAGACCGGAACCATCATCATAGGGCAGAATGTCAGGATCTCCAACGTTGCCATCGTGCACGGGAGTCTCTCCATAATCACCCAGGAGAAGGACTACGTCTCCCAACCCCTCCCGTTCTCACGCGCCGGGACAACCGCCAAGACCGAACGTACTGACATCAAGACCATCGAGGAAGGCGGCGAGATTCACGTGCTGCCCAGACAGCCGTCCGTGTCGGAACTGGCTCGGGCGCTTAACGCGATCGGGCGCACGCCCCGGGGGATAATCTCTATCTTCCAAGAGCTGAAAGCAGCTAACGCCCTGCAGGCGGAGCTGAAGATTATGTAGGAGCCGGACGTGGACTCTCTGAACCTACCAACAAGTCCCATTGGTCTGGCCGATCCGCTCGGCGAAGCCCTTGCGACGAAATTAGCCGCCCACAAAGGCGGGGCCGGCGCCAAGGTCGCCGAAAAGATCGCCAAGGACTTCGAGTCCGTTCTTATCTACAAGCTGCTTGAGGAGATGAAGCGGACGATACCCGAATCCGGTCTGCTGGACGGGGGCGTCTCGCAGCAGATTCAGGATATGTTCTGGTATCACCTGGCCGATGAGCTAGCCGATAAGGGCGGGTTCGGGATATGGAAGCAGCTTCTGGAGCACGCCAGCTTCGCGGCCGCAGTCTCTGAAGCACCCAAAGTGGAGACCGCGGGATGATCTCCAACACGCCGGACGCAGAGGTATTGATTGGGCGGCTTGCAGCAGCGCTGGATGAGGAAATTGCCCTGCTGGAGCTGAGAGGCTCGCAACTGGTCGCCTTGTCCGAGGCGATATTGCAGCGAGACGAGGCCGGGCTGCAAGGGTTGTTCGAAGAGATGGAACAGACCCAGCAGACCCAGGCCGAAACGGATAATAAGCTGCTGGGCTTGCGAAAAGCCCTGGGCGACATCCTTGTTTGCCCACTGGAGCGGGTCACGTTGACGTGGGTAGTCGGGCAGTTATCAGGCGAAGGGCGGTCCCAGATTGAGTCCCGCCTGGCGAAGATCGTCGGCCTGATCGACGAGGTGCGAAAGCAGCACCTTGAGACGGTGATGTTGTTGAGCGAATGTGCCCGGATCAATCGAATGCTTCTGACGACCTTGTTTCCGGGCAGCGAGACGATAAAAACCTATGGCCAGGGCGGCCAGACCACTTGGCGCCCGGATACCGGCCTGGTCGATGCGGAGCTTTAGGCGATGAATTTCCAAATCAGCCTTAGCGGGTTGAATGTGGCGCAACAGGCGATCGACCTGATTGCCACCAATATCGCCAATGCAGGGACGAAGGGCTACCACCGCCAGGAGTTGAACGTCGCGCCGATAGAGTTCAACGCCACGAACGTGGTGACGCTCGCCGGGGCGGAGGTCATCGGGGTACGGCGGGCGATAGACCAGATGCTGGAACGGCAGATTCTCCGAGTGGAGTGCCAAATGGGCCAGATCTCCCAGGAGCTTATGACGTTACAGCTTGTAGAGAGAACCCTGGGCGACATCGATTCGAATCGACTTGGTTTGGCACTGAATGGTTTCTTTGATTCCCTCAGAGAGCTGTCTGCCCACCCCAATAATGCTGGTTATCAGTGCAGTGTGGTTGAGGCGGGTACGGCACTTGCTAATGAGTTCCAGAACATGGCCACGTTCACTCAGGAACTGGACGGACATATCCTTCTGCAGGCGGATATTATTGTGCAGCAGGTTAACGACCTGGCCACTGAGATTGCCGACTTGAACGCGGAAATCAATGCGGCCATCCTCCGAGGTAACGACGCCAACGTCATGCAGGACCGCCGAGACCAGGCGATCGCCGAGCTGGCCGGACTCGTTGAAATACAAGCCGACGCTGGTGGCGCCTTAGAGGGCCAGGTGAATGTCAGAGTCGGCGGGGCGCCGCTGGTCATGGGAGGACAGACGATCGAGCTGGAGGTCACGACCGATTCGAACAATACACTGGGTCTGGCCGGGGCGGGCAGCAGTACGCTTCTGGCCGGGATCGACCAGGGCCAGCTTGGCGCGCTGTTTACTCTCAAGAACAGCTTGCTGGCGGACATTACGGACAGCCTTGATCTGCTTGCCGGACAGGTCATAAAAGCCGTCAATGAATACCACGTCCAAGGCGTCGGGACGTCGGGTTCCTTCGCGGAACTGTCCGGGTGGGCCGTCGGGCTGTCCACCGCGAAGCTTTCCGAGCTGAGTTCGGACATTTCCCTGGGGACGTTGCAACTGCGGGTCATCAATCAACTCACCGGCGAGATAACTATTGAGCGGGTGGAGGTCGACGACCTGGACACCACTTTCGGCCAGTTCGCCACCACGCTGTCCAATCTGGACAATATTACGGCGTGGATCTCCGGCTCGGCCCTGCACATTCAGGCGGCCACCAACTACAAATTCGATTTCCTTCCGGTCTGCTCGGGTCAGTACGACCCGGGGACTTGGGACCCGGTCAACAATACAGCCCAGATCGCCATATCGGGGATATTCGAAGGTAGCGCGAATGAGGATTTCACCGTCACTGTGGTAGGTGGCGGTGGCGTCGGTATCGACGAGGGCTTGAAGCTTCTTGTCGAGGACGCCCTGAGTGAAAAGGTCGCCGAATTCAACGTGGGGCTAGGCTACACGCCGGGGGACGTCCTGACGCTGGACAATGGGATCACGCTTACGGTCTCCGCGGGCGACTTCGTCGTAGATGACAGCTTTACGCTGCACGGTGTCGCCGACTCCGACAGTGCCAACATACTCACTTCGGTGGGGATCAACACGTTCTTCTCTGGTTCTTCCGCCTCAAACATAGCCATCTGCCAAGATGTCATCGCGGACCCGGGCCGGGTGGCGACGGCTATGAGCGACACGATGACCGATAACCGAAACATCGTGCGTCTGGGCAATATCGCAGATCAGCAGATAGCGGCCCTGGGGAACCTGACTCCCAGCGACCATTATCGTATGCTGGCTGCCGGGATAGGGCGCGACGTCTCTGTGAGGTTTGCCAAAAAGACTGCTTTGCAGATCGTCTCCAACCAACTTGCCAATCAGCGCGATACCATAAGTGGCGTGGACATAAACGCAGAGGCCGCCAAAATGCTGCTCTTTGAACAAATGTTCCAGGCCATGGCGAAGGTGCTCAGCGTCCAAAATGAGGCGTTGCAGTCTCTGATGGCGATTGTGTAGGTAGTGATGATATTGGGCGATTAAAAAAATGAGCGGCTGGGCAGCGATATTCAATAACACAAACTTCGCCCTGACGGTTCAGTCGGAGGCGCTTGCGAGGTTTCAGGAGCAGATAGCCTCCGGTCAGCGAGTAATCCGCGCCTCGGACGACCCCGGCGCCGCGCACAGGATTATGTACTTAAAAGCATTTGCCAGGAACCTGGAGAGCTACGAGAGGAACCTGGGTACGGTTGAGTCCAATCTGGAGCAGGTAACCAGCTGCTTGACTGCCGTCACTGAGAGCCTCAGCTTAGCCCGCGAGAAGCTGACGAGGGCCGTGAATGGCACTTTCAGCGCGCAGCAGCGAGCGGGCTTCGCCGGTGAAATCGAAACAGCTATCCAGATGATCTTGATGGTGGCGAACAGGAAGCACGCAGGGCAGTATCTTTTCGGAGGTTCCAAGATATCGACGGTCCCGTATGTGGCGACGTATGACTCCGCCGGGAGGGTTGTGTCGGTGACGTATAACGGAGGGACGCAAGATCTGCCCGTCCCCGTAGCTCCCGGTGTCGAGTACTCCGGGGTGGTGGTTGCAGAGGACATGTTCAAATTGGACAATCCCACCGGCGTGGTGTTTTTGGGTCAGACGGGCGCCGCAGCTGGTACGGGCACGTCGACCATCGAGGGCGACGTGTCATTGGAGGTCTCTCGCGAGACCGTCTACGGGGATACGGGCGGGACCAATGTCGCCGAAGGCGACAGCGCCGATACAAGCGATACCATACGTGGGGACCATACGCTGACCATTGACACGAATGCCAAGACCATCAAGTTGGACGACGGGACGGCGGTCTCGTACGACGGTGTGCCAAGCCCGACGGATTTCATGATCCAAAACGCTTCCGGGGACGTGGCGTACGTCGACGTCAGCAACATAACACCAGACATTGGCACGGTCGACGTCACGATAACAGGCAGAGGGCTGCTCTCAATTGACGGCGGACTGTCAACTCACCAGACCGATTACACGGACACCAACCTGGCCGTCTCGCATTCGCAGACCGGACTTATGCTGTACGTCAACACCACGGGGATCACCCAGTGCGGGACCGAGCCGGTCAACAAGGCCCTCCCGTACGACATGTTTGTGGATCTGATTGCGATTCGCGACAACCTGCTGAACTCAGATGGGGCCCTGTCGGTGGCGGAGCAGAACGAGGAGTTAGTCGACGGCCTGAACCGCCTGGAGGGGTTGCTAAGTGCCGTTACGAACGGTGAAATTACCGTGGGCTCCAAGCTGCAAGCGGTAGGGGCAACGATCCGCTACATGCTGGAAGATCTCTCCGCCAGCTCACTGCAAGAATCGTCGCAGTTGCAGGACCTCGATCTGACCGAGGCGGTGGTGCAGCTGGCCCGGACTCAGACGCTGTATGAAATGATCCTCGCCTCCTCCTCACGTCTGTTGAACCTGTCGCTGCTGGATTACATCTAGACGCACCGTGCGGCGAACGGGCTTCGGTGTTTTTCAGTCTTTCCTCGAAGTGGCGCGCTATAATTGTACGGGTGTCGATGTTCTAGACGCCCTAGGTCCGTTCGAGCTGCTCGCAGATGGCGTCTTGGGGGACCGAAGGTGACTAAAGAACCCAACCCGACGGGGAAACAACACCATATCACCTCGCAAGTGGAATCCGGCACGGTTTTTGCACCTCAGATTCTCCGCAGCCCGTCCCGCGCGCGGGGCGGCGAGGATGCCCTGGAAAACATGAGCTATTGCTTGGTTGATAAAGAACCGCTGGTAAGCGTGGTCCTGACTGTAGGGGCCCGCGCCCGATTCCTCAGGGAAGCCCTCGCCAGCGTTTTGCGCCAAACATACCGGAACCTGCAGATCATCGTGGCTTGTGGCGCGTCGCTGGATGGGATTGGCCTTGAAGAGCACCTGAAAGACAAGCGCATCGTCCAGCTTCGGTTCAAGAGCGCACAATCGGAGGTCCTCCTGCTTAATGAGGCCATCAAGCGTGCTGGCGGACAGTACATCGCCTATCTGGATGAGCGTGTCATTTACTACCCGCACCATATCGCCCGTCTGCTCGATGCTCTCACCCAGGCTCCTGACTGCGAGCTAGCCTACGGCGACCTGTACCAGACGCGCTGCCGGAGGATGGGTGACGGAAGCTGGGGAGTCTTGGATAAGCTGCTGGTGGCGGGGGGTAAGTTCGATCGCCGGCGTCTGTTTCAGTCTGATTGGCTTCCTCGCTGCGGCATGATGCACCGCCGCGATCTGCTCGACCGGACCGGCCCGTTCCCAGATGCCGCCGGAGACCTGCTTGACTGGGACCTGGCCCGTCGGCTGGCGCTGTTCACCGATTTTGCTCATATCAATGAGATAACTGCTGAGCGGATGTGTCCCACGGGCGAGACCAGTGACGCCTCTGGGGCCCAGCAAAGTGGCGAAGATGACTTCACCGCTGCTGTCCTTGTGGTTCGCTCGGCTAGACCCGCCAAGCCCTGGCCGAAGATGCCGGACCTGTCCATCATCCTCATCTCGCCCTCCGCCGACCGCACCTTCCAGCACACGCTCAGTCAGATCTACTATCACACATTTATCCCGTATCAGGTCCTCGTTCCCCTTCCGGCCGATCAATTCGCGAAACTGCCCATCAAGTTACCTAACCTTCTGGCGGTCCCGGTGGATCCTGACGCGTCTTTCGCCCGGAAGCTGGAAGCGGCACTGGACTGCTGTGAAGGTGATTTTGTCGCCGTTGTCCCCGCCGCCTTGCCGATCGCATCCGGATGGGTCGAAGAGGGGGTCTTTGCGCTTGTTGATTCGGGCACTGCTACCGATGGGGTGCTACTGCAGGGGACTGACGAGCGAAATTGGGCGGCGGTGTTGAGGAGGGATCGACTTACCGCCGCGAGGATCAGGTTCCCCCATCTTGGCGTCCGTGATTCCGTCGTGCAGGCGGGGCTGGAAGTCTCCAAGGAAGTGGGATCCGGACAGTCTTGTCGATTCGAAAAACTCAAAGCCCGCGCGCAGAAGCTCCAGCAGGCCGGTAGATACCCCGAAGCCGCTGAGCTTTACGAGTTGCTGTCGAGTATGGGCCGCGATGAGTTATCCATGGCGACTTGTGCTGCTGGAGCATTGTACCAGGGCGGGGATGACGAGCGGGCAATCGGACTGACGCGCCGGATTAATGAGGCCCGCCCGACCGTCGAAACACTGTTGCTCGAGGCCAGGCTGCACCGCCGGGCAGATCGGATCCACGATGCCGTTGCGTCTCTTCAGCGAGCGCGGGAGCAACTGCAATGGAAAGGATGACCGTCCCGCCGATACCGGCGGATCAGCTTCGCCGTTCCTCCCCCCCGGCCCAGCATTACGAAGTGCTGAAAGAGCTGGGCGACTGTTACGCCGCACTGGGTGAATGCGAACACGCCGGGTACTGCTACGAGCGAGCAGCGTCCGTAGCGCCGGCCGAGCCGGGCCCTTACATCGGCCTGGGAGTAATTCACCTGCAGGATGAACAGCACGACAGGGCGCGAGAGGCGTTCCAGATCGCCGTTGAACTTCGTCCGGAAGACCCGGAGGGATATGTGGGTTTGGCGGCGGTCTATCAGCAAACGGCTGACTATCCAGCCGCCTTCGATATGTACCTTAGATGCCTCGAACGGGACGCCGATTGTCTGATAGCGCTGCTGGGGCTGTTTCAAACCTCGTCTCAGATGGGAACCTTCTCGCAGATTATCCATTACCTTCAGGTCTATCTGCAGAAGCACCCTGATGACGCTTCCGTCATGTTCTGTCTAGGGGCGCTGTACGCGCGCCAGGGCCAGTTCGCACAGGCGGCCGGAGCACTGCGGACCGTCCTAGCGCTGGAGCCGAGCAAAGCTGAGGCGGCTGAGATGCTGGCGCAAGTCGAACATCGCCTCACCTCAGACCGGACCCAAGGAACCCATACCGGATGACAAACACACCAACTCACCCAACGAACGTAACCTCGCAACCTTCCACCTCCTGTCGCAGGGGGGCGCTGGGCAAGCTGGAAGATGTGCTTTCCCGGCAGTTGACGCTGGTGGGGAAAGGGGATTTCAAAAAGGTCGAGGCGCTGGCCGGAGAACTGGCGGAACTGCTGCGTCAGGCCGGCGGCGCCGACGCCTGTACGTGTCCCGACTGCCTGGCCCGGCTCGAGCGGATTAACAACCTGCACACCAAGCTGGGTCTGACGCTGGCCGCCCAAAAACACCAATGCAAGACCAAGTTGGGCCGACTTGGTAAGGGCAAGAAGCTGCTGCGAGTGTATTCCAACGGCTCACTCAGAGGTTGAACCCACCTGCGCTGTGGTCCGGTTACCCTCGCGGATCACAGCTTCTTGAAGTACCGCGTCTCAGCGTGCTTGATGTTGAACCCGGCTTGCTCGTATGCACGGACCGCCCGTGCGTGACCTTCGTCGTTTCCGGTGCAGACCATGGCGTAGCGCATCCCCTCCTGACGGAAGCGTTCGAAGGCCGCCTGGTACATCTGCTGGCCTATCCCCTTCAGCTTGCAGTCCGGATCGACCGCGTTGTCGTGGAACTGCCCTATCTTTGTGTCATAGTGAAGGCTGAACCGAATAAAACCAACGATGCGCCCCTCCTCTTGGCAGATCAACGTCCAGTCGGGGTTGGCTTGGCAGTGGGCCTTGACGGATAAGCCCTTTTGCGTATCGGGGTGCGGATTGGTCAATGCGAAAAGCTCGTCGCCGTAGATTTCATGGAACGCTTTGTAGATTTCGCGCCAGGCGCGGTTCCCGATGTCCATGATCGACGGTAAGTCCTCGGGTCTGTAGGGTCGGATCATCGTCTCGGCGCCTTTGTTCGGGTCCGCGCGTTCACCACGCTGGGGGCCCGGGCGGCGGGAAGTTGCCCTTGGCGGCCTCGGCGATATTCTCACGCGACCTGCGGAAGTAGTCTTCGCATCGTTCCAGCTTCATCTCCTCGATGATCTGATCGATTGAAATCCCGCCGGTTGCGCTGAGCAGAAAGACGCCTTCCGGCTGGTGGAAATCGATGTCGATCTTGTCGCCGTATTTCTCGCGCAGCTCGGGCATGAGCTTCTTGTTGTAATCGTAGTGGA
>DAOVQV010000350.1 GCA_030628445.1 Phycisphaerae bacterium
CCCTACCGCCGAGCTGCATCTGGCCGAATCTTACGCCTCGCGCCGGCACATGCGGTTTGAGCTGACGGGCGATGGGGTGGTTGTGGAGAACCTCTCAGCTAGTGGCACGATCATAAACGGGAAGAAGTATAAGTCCGGGAAGACAGTTCTGCTGGAGACGGGCGACGTCCTGGGCGTCGGGATACAGACGGAGATGCTCTTCGTCGCCGCCGGGGACGATCCAGTCGAGGCCCTGGCCGCCTATCGGTCCAAGCGCGAAGCGGAGCTCTCTGCCCTGGTCGTCGAACAGACCCAAGCTGAACCTCCCCTCGTCGAGTCCGATCAGACCGCAGAAGCACCCGCCGAGGCCGAACGGACCAAGCCGCTCCCGCTTCCCGAGACGCCCTCGCCCGTCGTCAAGCAGCTCTCGGCCGAGCAGCGGACGCAGCGGGCCAAGCTAGCCAAATACGCAGTTTTCGGCGCCGTATACGTCGTTGTTCTTGTTGCTGTCGTTTTCATGCTCAGCAGGCTCAAAGACACAGGCGACGGCGCCGCTGAAGTGCCCAGGCTCTCCGACAAGCAGATCCGCCGGGCCCTTCTTGCCCCACTCAAGAAGCAGCGAAATCCCACCAAAGCGGCCGAGGCGCTGAACAAGGCTCTCGAACTGTATCCCAGCAGGCACTACGAATCGGGAGCTCTGTACGGGTGCGTCAAGAACTTCAAGCTTCACCTGGCCTACAGGAAGAGGCCGGACTTCAACAACGTCCGGCACGAACGGATGTTTCAGCGGGCCGGGGATCAGCTCATCAAGCTTGTCGGCGAAAAGTACCGCAGCGCTTACGGATACGAGCGCGCTGGGAACTACGCCAGGGCGCAAAAGATCTATAACGAGTTGCTCAAGATCGTCCCCGAGCGCGAACCCGACGATCCGGTCCGCCGACAGCTCGTGGGAAATATATTCGACCACCTCTCCAACATCAGCCGCCGGGTGAATCCCGGTTGACACCCCTCGATGCGGGCGTTGGGCGCCTCTATCCGCCCAGCAGGAATTCGTGATCGGCCTCTGTGAATACCACCGTCTGTCTGGGTATGCGATCGATCTCGAAGCGATCCGCCAGCTCATCCATGGTCGCCTCGCAGCGCCCCTCCAGCAGGCCCGACCAGTATCCAAGCAGCCCAAGCAGGCGCTGCTGCCGGACGCCGCGGTCGCGGTAGAACCCCACCCGCGTGTCCCCGTGCCGCTTCGCCAAGCGCCGCCCGTCTTTTCCCACCACCAGCGGGACGTCCCAGTAGCGCACCTGACTGCCCAGACTGAGCATTCGGCGCAGATGAATCTGCCGGGCGGCCGAGTCCAGCAAATCGTCCCCGCGGACGATCTCGTTGACACCCGAGGCGGCGTCGTCGACGGTGACGGCCAGTTGATATGAGGCCACCCCGTCGTTCTTGAAGATGACGAAGTCGCCGCAGACATCGGCGAGGTCGAAGTGCGCCGTTGCGGCGAATTCGTCGCGAACCTCAATAGGCGGGGCATCGGTCTTGACGCGCCACGCAGCGGCCCGGCCCGTAGCTCGGGTTGCATCGTCGGCGGAAGCGAACCGGCCGCGGCACGTCCCCGGATATGGTGTTATCCCGTTGTCGCGGTGAGGGGCGGTGGCTGCTGTGGCGACGTCCTTGCGGGTGCACGTGCAAGGATACGCCGCCCCGGCGCGAATGAGCTTACCCAGGGCCTCTTCGTAGGCGGCGGCGCGTTCGGATTGGAAGACGACCGTCTCTTCCCACGTCAATCCTAACCAGCTTAGCTCATCCAGCATCTGCTCGGTTGCGGCCGCCTTCACACGCGGGCCGTCCAGATCCTCCACGCGCATCAGCACTCGCCAAGACCGCGTCCGGGCAAGAAGGTAGTTAATCAGGAACGTTCTGGCGTTCCCCAGATGCAGCGCCCCGGTCGGCGAGGGGGCCAGGCGTGTTATGCGATCGCTCATGTCTTCTTGATCGCCTCTCCAA
>DAOVQV010000308.1 GCA_030628445.1 Phycisphaerae bacterium
AGCTGCGTCGTGTCGCTGGGGCCAACAGGCTCGGCCGCCTCGCCGGCAGATAAGCCAAGCGCGCGGCGGTTGTCGGCGAGGACGTCGAACGTCGCATACTGTGGTGTCCCGCCACCGGCGTCGCCCGGGCGAAGCTCCAACGACGCCTTCTGGCCGATCAGCTCGCGCCGGCGCCGGGCGTACTGGTCCGACAGCAGCACGTCGAAGGGCGGATTGTCGAATTTCGGATCGCCGTAGTAGCCCTCGCGATCGGCGAAGGCGAGCTTGGCGCACTCGATCCACGTGTGAAGGTAGTCGGCGGAGTTGTGGCCCATCCCCGCCAGGTCAAATCCGCCGAGGAGGGAAAGTTGCTGGAGGAACACCGGCCCCTGCGTCCAGGACGAGCACTTGTGCACGTCCAGGCCGCGGTAATTGAGCGTCAGCGGGTCTTCGGCCTCGGCGGACCAGGCGGCCAGGTCGTCCAGCGTCAGCATCCCGCGATGGGCGGTGCCGCTGTCGTCCGCGACGGGGTTGTCGTTGATGAACGCGACGATGCGTTCGGCGATCCGGCCTTTGTAGAACGCATCGCGCCCGGCCTCGATCCCGGCGACGCGCCCACCGGGCGCAGCCGCCTCGGCGCGGCAGATCGTCCGCAGCGTCTCGGCGAAGTCGCCGTTGCGGAATACCTCGCCGATCCGCGGGACCTTACCGTCGGGTAAGTAGATCGCAGCGGTCGTCGGGTAGCGCTGTGTGAATCGCCGGCAGCTGCGTTCAATCGACGCTTGCAGCGTCGGGTGCAGGCCGAAGCCCCTCTCGCCCAGTTCGATCGCCGGTGCGAGCACTTGGGCGAAGCTCATCGTCCCGAACCGCGCCAACGCCAGCGCCCAGGTTCCGACGGCCGCCGGTACGCAGGCGGGCAGATACCCGTCGCCGGGGATCATGTCGATTGCGTTGTTGCGACAGAACTCGATGGTGAAGTCCGCCGGCGAGAAGCCCATCCCGCTGATCGCGAAGACCTTCGCCTCGCGGGCGGAATAGACGAGCGTCGGGACCTCCCCGCCGATTCCGTTCTGGTGCGGCTCGAGCAGGTGCAGGCAGAACCCCATCGCCGCGGCGGCGTCGACGGCGTTTCCGCCGGCGGCGAGGATTCGCAGCCCCGCCGACGAGGAAAGGTAATGTCCCGACGTGACCACCCCGCGCGTGGATCGGACTATCGAGCGTTTGAAGATATCGGTCATGAATGGTTCCTCTGCTTTCCAGCGCAGCCGGCTGCGAGTAATCAGCCGGTACTCACATTGTACCGTTGAAGCCTTGTCTATTGTGCTGGTGCTGAGATTGCCTTGGAGGTCTGAAAATCAATGACGGCTGATGGGGCCATCCGACCGGCCATGTTGCGGAACTTCCGATCCTCAGTCATGTTGATGTATATCTCGTACATGCGTCCCGGGTGGACGCGAACAGGAAGCACCAATGTCCTGTCGTCTGCCCAGTACGGATCACCTTTGATCTCAGGGAAACCCGCGCCTCCAGGGCTAATCGAATAGTCGCTTTGGTCCATCGGTTGATCGAAGCGGATGCGGATCTCCTGAAGATTCGGATCAACGTCCGACGCACCATGGGCCGGCGATGTCTCAATAACTGCGGGTCCCATTGGCGCATTCGGGTTGTGGCCGACAACACATAGCAGCACTATCGGCAGTACCGTCAGTAGTATCAGAATAGCAATCAGACTGAGCCAGGCTGCCGGCCGACCCCAGTTGATATCCCAGCCGATGCCGAATCGCTTCTCCACGAAGTAGGCCGGATCGTCGGGATTATAGTAGAATAACCCCAACTTCCAGGCCGAATCCGGCGTACGATCTCCTACCGGCTGTGCATCTGCCGACTGCACCTTGATAGCTTCACCCCCTTCGAGCCGCCAACCGCCCTGTCCGGTCCGGATAAGGACCAGGGTCACTATTATTGCGAGGACCATCTCCAAGGCGATGGACCCGAAGAACCACCCCGGCAGCGTGCTGTCCATCTCAACGTGCAAAGGCAGCAAGCTCGCAGTGCCCATCATCATCGCAAGCCAATAAGCAGCCCCAAGCAGTATCCATTGAGATATGCGCAAGAATCTGCTCTCACGGCGCTGGGCGGTGCCGTGTGAGTAGATGCGTCGCGTGAAGCGGCTCAGCCCGGCCGCCAGTGCAAGCATAACCAGCCACGAACCCCCGCCCATCACAGGATGAACGAAAACGCTGCCTGGGCTGCGGTCTGCCCAAGCATCAGGCCGGCCGCTTGATCCCCAGTGTGTGGGAAAGCGGAGTGGAATATCATCCCACCGCAGGCAAAGATATATACTGGAGCCGACCAGTATGATTAACGGCCCGAGCCAGAACCACCCGCCGGGCAGCCTAGTGCGCCTAGGCTGAAGCGTCGCTTCCCGCACCGCAACGGGCGCAGTAGCATGGGGCAAGACGCGCCTGCGGGCCATTGTGAAC
>DAOVQV010000195.1 GCA_030628445.1 Phycisphaerae bacterium
CCAGCTCCACCGCCTTCTCCAGGTGCGCCCGCGACCAGAGGTCCCGCAGGGCATGGCTCAGTTCATAGGGATGAAACACCCTCGAGGACAGAACGTCGGCGGCTGCGCCGAACTTCCCCAGATCAACCATCAGCCTCGCCAAAGCTTCGCAGGCTTTTTGGTTTGCGAGGACCTCGGGCGGCGCCTCACCGAACCGCTCCAGCCACGCCGCGTCCCGCCGGCCGATCTGTCCCAGTACCCGATCCAACAGCACCCATGCCTTGGGGTTGACGGGCTTGGCTGCGATGGCCTCCTCCAGTTCCGCTGCCGATTCGGCCGCCTTGGGAACCCGAAGATACACCTCGCCCAAAGCAGTCCTGGCGACCGAATCATCCGGCCGGCAGTCGACGGCCCGACGTAAGTGAGTAATCGCGGATTCCATCTGCCCCACCTCAGCCAGCAGGCAGCCCAACGCGAAGCTTGCCGCAAAGTCGTTGGCCCGTTCGGTAAGGGCGTGCTCCAACGCCAGCCGCATCGGTCTACCCCACCCGAAGAATCTGTGCCCGCCCTCTGGCGCCAGGCGGGTCCTACCAAGCCATTGGCACAAGTACGCGACCTTCACCTGCCCGATCGCCGAAGCCGCTTTGGGCAACAAGAGTATCGCGTCCTGGGTCGCGCCCGCCTCAGCATAGTGCAGGGCCGCGGCGATCAGTAGTTCGTCCTCAGTCTCGTCGGCTGCGCGGATAACATGAACTTGGTCCTGCACCCCGGCGAAGCCCTTTTCCAGTTCAATCAATAGGCTCTCGCCCAGGCGATCTTGCATCCGGTGGCAATAGCGCTCGACATCTTGGGTATTGCCTTGTAGACGAGACCAGACGCTCTTGAGCCAGAGCAGATACGGCTGCTCGGGACTGGCGCCCAGGCCGGAATCTATGATGCTCTGCGCCCGTAGCAGGTCGCCGGACCGCATCGCCGAGGCCGCCAGCCGGACCAAGGAAGGAACCACACAGCTCGCGCCAGTAGCGGCGGCCCGGCAGAAGTCCGCCTCCGCCTGGGCATCTTGCCCCGTCCACTGCGATGCCAGGCCGTGCAGGTACAGCGCCTCATCGTTCCGTCGGTCCGCCAACAAGGCTTTCGCCAGGGGCTCCAGCGCCGAGGCGGGGTCATCAGCGTATAGATCCAGCAGCCCCAGATGCGCGTGCGCCTTGGACAGCGACGAGTCCACTGCCAGTGCTTTTTCGTAGCATCGCCGGGCCAAGTCCGGCCGCTGCTTACGTTCGTGTCTGAAGCCCTTCTCAAAGAGCTCTTCGGCGCTCATCTGATCCACGGGTTTCGGCTTGTCGTAAAGGCTCTCGGCGTTTGCCGCCAATGGCGCCTCGGCGCCCGACCACGCGATCAGCACCCCGCCGGGCCCGAGAAGTTCCAGCATCTTGATCCCCTGGGTTTGCACTTCGATGGTCCTGCCCACGCGCTCGCCTGGCGCGAGGTTAAAGGAGCCGCCGAGGACCTGACCGTTGGCCCGTATCCGGCAATCCTGCGCGGCTTCGGCTGGGCTGATGTAAACGCACGTCTCCGGGCCCTTGGGCTCAAATGTCATCGCCCCGTACCGCGAGGCGGCTTTGACGCCGGGTAAGTTCGAAGCGGGGAACCACCACTCGCTGTGCGAGGTGCACGCATAGGGCGCCAGCACGCCCCTGTCCATTTGCGTCTCGGGCCGGCCGCTCTGGATCTCCGGGATGGGCAGGTCCATGTCGGCAGCGATCTTACCCCACAGCAGGCCCTCTTCGCTGTTGCCCCAGGACCAGAACTTCTTACCTGCGACTTCCCAAGGCTGCGCCCACCGCATTACGCCGAATTGCCAGTGGTCGTACCATGCCCCGAACCAGCCGGGCAGACCGCTGGGGCTGAACAGGCCCACCGGCTCGGGCACCTCGATATTGCTGCTGTAGTCGACTCCATCGCGGATGGGGTAGGGATACTTTGTGCGTGTCTCGAGGAATGAACCTTCGAAATGCCCCAACATCTGAGACGTTGGGAACAGGAACTTAAGCGACGAATGCGGCGTCAGACCGGCGTTGAGCCAATAGTACCAAGGCTGTGGCAGCGGCGTGGGATTGAAGAAGTACTGGTCGAAGCGCAGTCCGCGGTAACCCCCGATCAGCGTGACGCCGCCGGCCATGCTGGTGCCGGACCGTCTGTCAACGTGGACGAACAGGGCCCCCACGCCTTCGGGAGTTTCGCGAAGGTGGACGCGTGCCCGGCTCCAGGTCATCGCGTTGTGCCCAATGGGGAAATTCATCTCCACTCCGCCGGCGACGTAGGCGCCTCGGATCGCGTTGTTGGCGGGCTTCATCACGGACGGGCAGTGGAACATGTCCCTGCCGGTCGTGCGGTCGATGGCTCGATACAGGTGCATCCCCCAGTCCGGCAGGATCGTCGCCTCCATCAAACGCGACGTCAGCACGAGAGCATCGTAGGTCCGGTCCCGGATTTCCTCGGTGAAGGAGTCCTGCTGCGTGTACGGATAGATCGCCTTGACGCCCTTACCGAACAGCGGCGGGTTCGGATCGTCCGCACCGGCGACGTATGTGGGGATAATCACCTTGTCCATACGTGCGTCGACACCGAGATGGGTCAGCGGCTTGAGTGTCTTGCTGGGCATATGACCTTTCCTGCATTCGGCTGGACACACCTGCAGCACCGAACCGGCCAATGCCGCAGCGCCGAGCTAATACGTATTCCTCCCCGTGCGAGGTGTCAACGGTTTCATTTCAGCCGCCTCTTGCAGTCCCTCTTGGCCTTGATCCCTTTAGTTTGTCGTGCGGCGGATCCTTTTCCGCTCCTAGCCGGGCCGGGTCACCCCTCCACCCCAGCGACGCGCCAGGCGTCTAGCTGACCGGTTTGCCGGAGTACGTGCCGGCATACTGGTTGTCGCGAATGTGGATGTTGTCGCTCGCCAATGGGCTGACGGCGATGGCGGAGGGTGCTCGTTTCTCCGTGAAGATGTTCCCGTGGATGTCAACGCGGGCCGAGCCGACCGAGCCGTTATCGCCGACCCAGATCGTCGGGCGGTCGGTATCGACAATGAACCGGTTGTCGGCCAGGATGGAATTGACGGCCGGGGCGAGTGCGATGTTGAGGTTCTTGCCGTTGAGGATGTTGTTCTTGAAGATCACCTCGGCATTTTCGACATACAGCGCGTACTGGCCACCGGTAGGGGTGCCACCGTGGAACGTGTTTCCGGTGATGCGGACGCGGGCGGCGTCGGTGGCGCGAATCGCGCACTCGCCCGCGCTGGCCGTGATGATGGAACTGTCGATCGTCACCGGGCTGTTGCTGATGTTGACCGCCGTCTGCCCCACGCCGGGCGTGGTGATGCGGCTGTCGCGAATAACCACGTCGGCGAGGCAGCCCTCGCGCGTGGCATCGAGGTCGCGGATGCGGATCATGTCATACGGGGCGGGCCCTTCCTCTCGCAGGAACCCGTGGAACATGGACTGGCTGATAAACGTCAGCCGGGGCACCTCGATGCCCTCCTGGCGCCTGCCGACCATGTCCAGGCCGATGTATTTGGGGTAGATCAGGTCCAACCCGCGGAAATGGATGTTGTTGTTCTCGCCGATCATGATCACGGAGGCTTCGGCTGCGTCGGCGTCGCCGTTGGCGATCAGGTACAGGTTGGTAAAGTCACTCTCTTTTGTGTGGTACAGGTACAACGCGTTGCCGGTGTTCTGGATCCAGAGATTCTCGAACGACGAGCACCAGAACATGTCCATGTAGATTCCCTTGCCCTTGGAGCCGTTGGATTCGCCGTCGATCGTCAGGTCTCGAATGATCGCCGCGTACAGGGGGCCCGGGTCGCCGTGGAATGGCCTGTATATCTCGGTCTTGTCCGTCGTC
>DAOVQV010000145.1 GCA_030628445.1 Phycisphaerae bacterium
CAAGAAGAAAAACCGACACCACAATCAGCACCGCTTTGCGCCAATGACGGGTAAAAAAACTCCCGAACAACCCCACCAGAATCCCCGCGACCGTTGCAGCGGTGGCTGCGCCGATCGCGCCGCGGCTGCGCGTAAGGACAAGCGCCACCACAACACCCACGGGTACCAAGACCCCCAGCAGGGCCGCCAGTGTCGGTGTGTGGATTTCCGCGCCCCTGCGCCCCCGGCGCCACTGGTCGAATCCGCGGGCCGCGTGAGCAATCTTATCCGCCGCCAGACCCACGCCCGAACCCAACAGCACGACCATCAGCGACGCATAAAGATTCGCCAGCGAGAAAAACCCAAACGGCGCCTTATCCAGCATCCTAAGCCGTATCAATCGCGCCTGGGGTGTCTCGGGGGCCCACCCGAGCGCGGCGAGCCGCTCGGCGTGATACATCCGGAAATCCACGATCCGCTCGGGCGCTTCGACAAAGTACTGATAGATCCCCTTGACAGCGAGGGCGCCACCCAACGCCGCCAGGACAATCATGACCATCGCGAACCGGCGGCGGTCGGCGCATATCTGCAGAGCGACAAACCCCGCCGAAATGAGCGAGACCTGCTCCATCCACCCGTTCAGGGCCGCCCTCTTGTCCGAGGCGTACTGTGCGGAGATGAAGGAAAGAACCCCAAAGGCGACGATCGCCCAGAGGAGGAATCCGTATCGGATCGCCAACCGGCCGCGAATCGCTCCGCCGATAAACCAAAGCAGACACCCCGCCAGCAAAACCGAGCCCAAATGCACACGCGCCAACTCACTGCGGTCGTAACGGGCGATCTGGTCCGCCCCCGTCGAGGCCGCAGCAAATGCCCCCCGAAGAACCGAGCTGCGAAACGTCATCTCGCCCAAGAACGGACGGGCCGCAACAACCGCCAGCAAGAGGGCGAAGCCCGCGGTCTGGACACAGCGCCCGAACCGCTCAGTCGGTGCGGCGGGGTGCTCGGGGCAAATGGAATCGCCGGTCACGACTTGGTGTCCCCAAACTCCAGTTGCGCCAGGATCAGCAGGATCGCGACGGTCTGGACGAAAACCAGCACCGCTCCGACGCCATCCACATGAGCCAGCAGCGACGCCGCCATCGCCGTCGCCCCCGTGCACAGATAAATAGTCAGCACCGCCGTGCGCACGGGCATACCTCGCCGCACCAGCCTGTGCGAGAAGTGCCACCTATCCCCAACCAGCGGACTGCGGCGCCGGGATATCCGCAAGCTGATTACGCTTATCATGTCGTACAGCGGGATCGCCATCAGCACAAACGGGACGAAGATCCCATACATATAGTACGGCTGGTCGGGCTGGACGTATGTTGTCAGGCTCGATACAACGGCGAGGAAGAACCCCACCACCAGCGACCCGGCGTCACCCATATACGTGCTGGCCGGCGGGAAATTGTAAGGTAAGAACCCCAGCAGCGCCCCCAAGATCAAGCAAACCCAACCCGAGACGAACACCTGCCCGATTCCGGCGGAGGCGCCCAGCAGGGCCGCGGCGCAAATCGCCGCCACACCCGCGGAGAGCCCATCCATGTTATCCAGGAAGTTGAACGCGTTGGTGACGGCGATCAGCCACAACACCGAGACCGTTATGCTTATCCAAGGCCCGGCCGCCGTCAGGATCCTCACGCCGCAAAACAGCACAACAACCGTACATACAACGAGTTGACTCAGAAGCTTCAGCCAAGGGCCCAGGTTTTTACGGTCGTCGATCAGCCCGACGACGTGCAGCACGAACGCCCCGGCGAGGATCCCCAGCGCGAGCGGCGCTTTGGAGGCAAGGCCTGGTATGTGAATTGCGATTTGCTGCGGGAGCCAGTCCGGCACGGCCGTCGCCGCCCAGACGCGCGCCAGCGCCAGCACCAGAAGGGTGGGCCCGAGTATGGCTGCGAAGATCGCGCTGCCCCCCAACAGCGGGACCGGGCGGGCGTGGGCCTTGTGGCGCCCGGGCTCATCCAACATCCCACAACGGTGCGCCACGCGCTGCGAAAGCGTCGTGCCCAGCGCCGATATCCCAAACGCCAGTGCGATACCGATAACCCCAGCCCATATCATCATCGTCAGGCCTCCTTCGATTGTATCTGCTGTTTGAGCCTGTGGCGGGCCTCGCCCAGAAACGCCCAGTAGCGACCCGAAGCGTAATCGGGAAACGTCCAGGATAAGGGTTCCCACTGGCCCTTACGGTACATCAGAGTCACCTCGCCGTACACACCGCGACCCAGGTAGATACGATGCGAGAAGTTCTTCATGCTCGCCAGGACGAGCTTGGGCGTCTCGACATAACCGGGGTCCAGATTGATCGGCCGCAGCGGGGAATCGGGTCGCCGGGAGGCGAAATCCCACTCCAATGAATTCGTCATCAGCTTGGCCTCGATAAGCGCCTCCGGGTTAATCAGCCGCTCAAAGGCCACGAAACGGCGAAAAAGCGGCGAGCCCATCTGATCGCCGTAGTAGTCGGTGAAATCGAAGTCCATGATCGCGCTGACGACATCGGTCGGACCGTAGACATCCTCAAGGGCGCTTTGGGCTTCGTCGAAGAGGCGCTTGACGGAGCAGATCATCCCGCATATCAGCTTGACCGCAGGTGGGTCGGTTACCTTGGCCATGATCGCATTGTCATCGCGCACCGCGGCGGTGTCAACGCCGCCCAGACACCGCGGGGATTGGAAACGCCGGCGATCTGTGTTCTAATGGCCTCGGAACAATTCGCCGCGAACGTCCCTGGGAAACCGAGATGATCGACATCAAACAGATACGCACCGACCCGGACAGGTTCATTCAGTCCGCAAAGGTCAAGAACATCGACGTCGATATCCGGAAGCTACTTCAAATCGACTCGCAGCTTCTGGACCTGCGCAAGCAGTTGCAGGACGCGCGGACCGAGCAGAACGCGGCCGGTAAGCAAATCGCAACCCTCACCGGCGAGGCCAAGCAACCCGCCATCGCGAAGGTCTCCCAGTTGAAGAGCAAGATCAAGCAGCTCGACGAGCAGATCGGCGAACTTGAGCCCGCCTTCGGCGAGTTGATGATATGCGTCCCCCAACCGCCCGCGCCGGACGTCCCGGTGGGCGACGATAGCGCCAACGTCGAGATCCGAAGGGAAGGTACGATCCGCAAGTTCGACTTTGAGCCCAAGGACCACGTCGAGCTGGGTGAGGCCCTGGGCATCATCGACATCGCCCGCGGCGTGAAGATCGCCGGGACGCGGAACTTCGTGCTCAAAGGCGCCGGTGCGATGCTCCACCAGGCGGTGCTGCGCCTGGCGACGGATCGGATGATCGCCAAAGGTTTCGTGCCCGTGACGGTGCCGGTCCTGGTGAACGAATCGGCGATGTACGGGACGGGGTTTTTCCCGCTCTATCGCGACCAGGCATATCTCGCCGAGCGGGACCAGATGAGCCTGGTCGGAACGTCCGAGGTCCCGGTCACTTCGCTGCACGCCGATGAGATCCTCAGCGCCGAGGAGCTGCCGAAAAAGTACGTCGCCGGGACAACGTGCTTCCGTCGCGAGGCCGGGGCGGCCGGTAAGGACACATACGGGCTGTACCGCGTGCACTTCTTCGACAAGGTCGAGCAGGTGATCGTCTGCGCCGGGGACGAGCAAACCTCGATCAACCACCACCAGGAAATCCTCGCCAACACCGAGCAGGTCATGCAGGAGCTTGAGCTGCCCTACCGCGTGGTCAATTGCGCCACGGGGGATCTGGGGCAGGGGAACGTCCAGCGGTTCGACATCGAGACGTGGATGCCCTCACGCGACAGCTACGGCGAGACTCACTCGGCCAGCCGGTACTACGATTTCCAGGCCCGCCGACTTAACATGCGATACCGCGACGCCGCCGGCGACCTTCACTTCTGCCATACGCTGAATAACACCGTCATGGCCTCCCCGCGGATACTCATTCCGATCCTGGAGCTGTATCAAAACGCCGACGGAACTATCACCATCCCTCCGCCCTTGCGCCCCTACATGGGCGGTATGGAGAAGATTGAACCGAGGACCTATTGACGTTCGTGTTGCGAAAGTAACTCTGCTGAGCGAATCGAGTGCGCAATCGCAGGGCAATCCGCCACAGGCGGATTGAATTGGCAATACGAAGATGAATAGGATTGTCCTATTGTATGCGACGCATCCGTCGCAAGAAGAATAATGGAACCCACGAGATGATCGTCGTAATGAAACCGGGCGCCACAAAAGAGCACGTGCAGCACGTCGTGGAGTTGGTGCATGATTACGGGCTGAAGGAGCACGTGATCTACGGGACCGACCGGACCGTGGTCGCCTGCATCGGCGACAAACGAACGGTGGACAAAGGTGCGTTCGAGAACGCCCCGATGGTCGAGCGGATCGTCCCGATCCTTTCCCCGTACAAGATGGCCTCGACCGAGGTTAAGAAGACCAGGACGCAGATCAAGATCGGCCCGGAAGGTTTCGCTCTGGGCGGACCGAAGGTCGGCATCATCGCAGGGCCCTGCGCCGTGGAGTCCCGAGACCAACTGCTGCGGACGGCAGAGGCCGTCAAAGCAGCCGGGTGCATCGGGCTGCGCGGCGGGGCCTACAAGCCTCGCACCAGCCCCTACAGCTTCCAGGGCCTCGGCGTGGAGGGCCTAAAGATCCTGGGTGAAGCCCGCGAAAAGACCGGCCTGGCCGTGGTCACCGAAGTGCTGGGCGTGGAGCAACTGGACGCGGTTACC
>DAOVQV010000236.1 GCA_030628445.1 Phycisphaerae bacterium
CCAGGTTCTAGAGGTTCATGCAGGCGAAGGCTTTGCGGGTCGAGGCAGGATTGACGACCACGTCGTCTGCGCCGGGACTATAACTGCAAGTGTCGGGCGCGCGATCAACCTCAACGGCGGCCTGATGGTTACGTCCGGCGGCTCCGTGGATCTGGGGGGTAAGCGCGGTACGCTTAGGGTCAACAACACGGTCAGCGGTCTTGCTGGGAGCAGCCTCTCTGCTCGGGACGAATACATCGGCGACACCGGTACGGGAAGTTTCAGTCACACGGCCGGGATGAACACCATTCGACGGGACCTCTACTTGGGGTATAGCGCGGGAGCCAACGGCACATATGAGCTCAGCGGCGATGGGGCGCTCTTGACTGGTGAGACGTACGTCGGACATCAGGGGACGGGCGTTTTTCGACAGACTGGCGGGGTTCATAATACAGAAGGCATGGTCCTGGGTTATCAAAGCGGGACCGAGGGAACGTATAAGCTGAGCGGGGATGGGCTGCTTTCGCTGAAGTGGGAATACGTAGGTGAGCGAGGTAACGGCATATTCCACCAGACGGGCGGGACGAACAAGGTCGAGACCAAGCTCTATATAGGATACCGGACGGGGGGTTCCCATGGCACGTACAGCATCTCGGGAGGCAGCCTCGAAGCTGCAGAGGTACATGTAGGTATGGGTGGCCGGGGCGAGCTGAACATCCTCAATTCTGATGCATCTATCACAGTGGCGGGAGGACTCCTGCGTTTCGGGCCCGACAGCGTGCTGACGGCAGTTGAGGGCAGCACGATTAACATGAAGCTTGCGAAGTTCGAAAACAGAAGCATGAACCCGGCTGCGCTGGCGGGAATGAGCAATCTGACGCTTGTTTTTGAGGGGGGGGTGAATGGCAACACGTTTGAGGTAGCCGGCGACGACATGGGCCTATCGCTGGAGGGGCTCGATTTGAACTTTGCGCTGCACGCGCTACAGGTTGGCAACGACGACGTCCGTGGTGTGCTGCAGCTTGTCGACAATTCCTACAACCAGCCGAGTTGGGGTGTCGACGAGGCGCTGTACGTAGAGAACCTGATCATCGAGGGCGTTGGATCTTTCATCGATCTGAACGGGTTGAACCTGTACTACCTCAACGGCGGCGACATGAAGCAATTGTTCCACGCCGACAGCAACCTGGACGGCGTCGTGGACATTGTCGATCTGACATCGCTGGGGGCCAACTGGTCCACCCTCAGCCCGGGAGACAAGGAATGGTCCCAAGGCGATACCAACGGCGACACGCTGATCGACATTGAGGACCTTACCGCACTGGCCGCCAACTGGGGCGCCCAGACGATCGTCATTCCCGGCGGTGCGGTCCCCGAGCCGACGGCGCTGGTGCTGCTGGGCCTCGGCGGATTGATTGTTCTTACGCGCCGCCGCGGCGCGCGGCGGTAGATGTTGCGTGCTAGATATGCACAGGGATGCGGACGTTTGCGGCGGGTTTCATTAGGCCGGCGGCGGGGGTAAGATCTGCCCCATGAGCGAAGCTGCGCCCATGCTCGCCGTTATCATGCCGGTCTACAATCACGCCGCGTACATCGCCGAGGCGATCGAGTCGGTGCTCGCCCAGAGCTTCGGCGGCTGGGCGCTTTGGATTATCGACGACGGCAGCACGGACGGGTCCGGCGAAATTGCAGAGACCTACGCCGCGCGCGACGGGCGCGTTCATGTGTTGCACCAGGGCAACGCCGGCCCGGCCGCCGCCAGAAACTACGGGATAAGAAGCTCGCGCAGCGACTGGCTCGCCTTTATCGACAGCGACGACGTGTACTACCCGACGGCGTTGGCTCACTTCGCCGATTTTATCGCCGCCAACCCGGGTGCGGACTTCATCTACGGGTATCGCCATCGGCTCGGCGCCGACGGGACGGTAACCGAGCTTCCCGGCGAGTATCAGGACCGCCCGACCGGCGCGGTGGAGCTTTTCGCGCGGATGTACCTGTCGCACCTGTGCGTATGCTATCGCCGCGGGCTTTGGGCCAAAGTCGGCGGGTACGACGAGCGATTACGCAGCGTGGAGGACTACGACCTGTACCTGCGGATGAGCGTGCAGACGCAATTCGTCCCGCTGGGTAAGGCCACGGGGCTGCGCCGTCGCCACGGGGCGAACATCTCGCGACAGACCGGGCGGAGCCGGTCCTTGCAGGCGGCCGTGCTCGAGCGATTCGTCGAAAACCACGGCCGAAAGGGCCTCATCCCTTCGGACCTGGTCGCCAGGCGTATGGGCGGAATCTACTGGGCGGCAGGGCGCCAGTACTTCAAACAGCGATGTTTCAGGGAAGCCTCCGAGGCGCTGGGCAAGTCCCGCCGCTACAGAAAGATGCTCAAGGCGACCGCCCTGGGCGCACTGGCGAAGCTGCTTAAGCCCTTTGGCCGCACCGACGCCGAGCAGCCGCCGAAGCTTTAGCGATGCATAGCGAAACTGCTGGGTCAGTGCTCACGTTCTGTCAGGAGGTGTCCGATAATTCCTCTGGTTGCCCCCCGCCGCTGGGCAGGTGTATTTTTGGTGCCGAAGAGTGCTGAAGAGTGCCGAATAGTGCCGAAGAGTGCCAAAGGCTTCAACTGTCAGGTCAAAGAAGGAAAACACCAAATGAGCCGCTGGATGAGGCATGTTACGTTGATTTCGGCAGTGGGGTTTCTGATCTGCGGGTGTGTCGCGACGGCCGATCCGACCGAACTGAACTGGCCGCTGCACGAGCCGCTGGTGAACGGCCGCGTCGTCACCGTCGAGGTCTTCTACGTCAACGGCCAACACGCGCCGGGCCAGGCCTTCCATAACGCGATCACCACATTCAGTAAATACGTCGCCGGGGAGGTCCTGCTCGTCGAGGGCGTCCCCTACGTGCTTGGAACCGGCGCCGACGGGCTTATCAGGGACAAGCAACTCGAGCTGGTCCTCGAGCAGCGCCGCCACCGCGGTGCGTGCGCCATCGCGATCCTGCTTACGCCGGGACTGTCCGACGCACAACAACGGGGCTCCAGCGTCCAACAGGAAGACGGGGCCCGCGTGATCGTCATCCAAGCGAAGTGGATCGACAAAAGCGTCCCCTTGCTGGCGGGGCGCCGGAAGTGGTGGGAATCCGTGATAGTGCACGAGTTGTGCCGCGCACTGGGCGTCCCTTCCGATCGGGACCACGCCTGGGGCGGACGCCATTGCACCCGCCCGGACTGCGTGCTCTATGGGGGAGGCGGTTCGCCGACGGATCTGTGCAAGCTTTGCCAAGCGGAGATCCGCGCAGCCCAACAGGCCGCCGCCGGGAAGCTCATCGGCCCCGACGAGCCTTACACCCTGGAC
>DAOVQV010000240.1 GCA_030628445.1 Phycisphaerae bacterium
CACGATCCCCAAAACTATAACCTCAAGCAATAACGATAGATACAAGCCAGACACGTCACCTTCGCCCACCCAGAGCAGTTGGCGAATCGGCTCGGTGCGGAGGCTCAACCCCCCCGCTGCGATAACCACCCCAAGCAGCGCACCGGAGGGTCGCCCCGAAACCGTGATAAGGGCCGCCGCGCCCGCAACGACCCACAGTCCCGCGGCGAAAACGATCATCCGCCAGATTCCCCCGCCGGCGATGAAAGTAACCGGCGCGCCCGGATCAGCCGGGCGCAGAGACGGCCAAAGTAAAAAATACACCGCCGCTATCCCCACAGCGGCAGCTATGCGAACCTGAAGCTTCTCAACCCAGTAGAATCTGCTAGGACTCATGCGCATCTCGACATATCTCGGCGAATCCGCTACTATAACCGGGTCTAACCGTAAGTTCGAGCCATCCTAACCTTTGTGTGGCACAAAGGCAATCCAGTGGGTAACAGCGTCGTCGAAAAAATCTGCAGGCGAGCATCCCAGACGGCCAAGACCATCGTCCTGCCCGAAGCGCACGACCCGCGGGTCATCCAGGCCGCCAGTCAAATCAGCGACCGCAGCTTGGCCAAGGTCGTCCTGCTTGGTGACCAAACCGCAATCGAGCAGTCCGCGAATAGTCTCGGCACGGCCCTGGAGGGGGTGACAGTCATCAATCCGCTCATCGACCAGCGACGCAGCGAGTATATCCGGCGGCTGCGCAATCGCCGCAAGCACAAGGGCCTCAACCACAGGGACGCCGACAAGCTGCTCGCCGAGACGGTCTACTACGGCGGGATGATGGTCGGCGACGGGCGGGTCGATGGGATGGTCGCCGGGAGCATGTGCCCGACGCGCGACACCGTGCGAAGCGCCCTATTCGGCGTTGGCACCGCCGCGGGGAACAAAACCGTAAGCGCCTGCAGCGTAATCAACACCGCCGCGAAGCAGGTCGGCGTTGACGGTTCGTTGATCTTCGCCGACACCGGCGTCGTTCGCGAACCGACCGCCGAGCAACTCGCCGACATCGCCATCGCCGCCGCCGGAACCTGCAAAGCGCTGCTTGAGGCCGAACCATTCGTCGCGATGCTCAGTTATTCAACGAAAGGCTCGGCGTACAGCCCGGCCGTCCGGAAGATCATCGAGGCGACCAAGCTCGCCAAGTCTCGCCGGGGCGACCTGAAGATCGACGGGGAGTTACAGCTCGACGCGGCGATCATACCCGAAGTCGCCCGGCGAAAGGCGCCCGGATCCGAAGTGGCGGGCCGGGCCAATACGTTGATATTCCCGGACTTATCGTGTGGGAACATCGCATATAAGCTTGTGGAGCGGCTTGGCGGCGCAACGGCTTTGGGACCACTGCTTCAGGGCCTGGCGCGGCCGGTCAACGACCTTTCTCGGGGCTGCGGCGCAGACGACATCGTCCTGGTCACCGCGATCACGGCCGTTCAGGCCCAGGGGGAACAGATCTAGTTTTCGCCGCTTAAGGGCGCTCAACGATTCCGCTTTATCATCCGGACCTGGTTGCCCCTCTCGTTGAACTGAACGCCGTCCATATACGCCCGCATGAGCATCAACCCGCGGCCGGAGGGCTTCTGGAGGTTCTCATCCGCCGTTGGGTCCGGGACCGCCTCCGGAGCAAAGCCCCCCCCTTCGTCGGTAATGGTGACACAGACCCGGCGCTTGTCAACGTCGTAGCAAACTTCAACGCGCTTTGTCGGATCGGACCCGCCCCCGTGTACGATGGCGTTGTTCAGCCCCTCCTGAAGCGCAAGCTTGACCGCAAAAACCGCAGCGCCGGAATAACCGTGACGGGCCAGTTCCTCCAAGAGACGACGCTCCACTTCCCTTCCCGCCCCCAACTCAGATGCTATCGAGATCCTCTCTACCAAGACAAGCACCCACGGAACAACCGGTCAGTTGAAGCTCTCCATCGCCTTGGCCTGCGACTGATAGATGTCGAAGATCTCGTTCAATCGCGTGATGACGAAAACCTCGTAGATCGCCGGTTGAATGTTACACAACTTCAGCTGACCTTTCTTTTCGCGAATACGCTTGTGCAGGGTGATAAGCATGCCCAAGGCGCTCGACGACATGTGTGATACGGGCGCGAAATTCAAGATCAATCGCGGTTTGTCGGACCGGGCGGCCAGGGCGCTTAGCTCCCGGCCGATCTCGTTGATGTTAACCTCTTCGAGAATCTTCTTGTCGGTTAGCTCAACGATGGTAACGTTCCCTTCGTCGGTCACGTTCATCCGCGGATTCCGCTGTCCCATCAAACCCCACTCCTTATCAGTTACCCTGACCGCCAATAACAGACGCTACGCCCGTTTTCATCAAACCACTTTGTTAGCTTACCGACCGGACTGAGGATGTTCAACATCCCAAATCGGAAAGTTTCGTTCCCCATGGACGGGCCGCCTCAACCTATACGCAGCCCCTACACCCATCGGACAGATCGATCCGTGCGGTATACCCCCCGCCTTTGAGCTAGCGAGCCCCCCAGCCCAAAACCAGCAGCATCAGGTTCACTATCATGCTGATGACCAAGGCAGCGCCGAGCGCAATGACGTAAAGAATCAGGTTCTTGTACCGCTCCCGGACTGCGGGTTTCGCGGGGACCTCGGGCGATGCGTCGCTTCTCAGGCCGGTCAGCACATCATCGTCAATGTGCCTTCGCGCCTGCAGCGGCGGTTCGCCGGCTGCGATCGCCTCCAAATCCAGAATCAAATCGCTCGTCGAGGCGTAGCGCATCCGATGATCCTTCGCCATCATCACCTCGACGACCTCTCCGACGCCTGCTGAAAGCTTCGTGTTGACGTGGTCGGGGGGAATCAGCGGCTCCTTCAGGTGCTTCTGCATGACGGCGACTGGAGAAGGGGCGTCAAAAGGAAGCCTACCCGTCACAAGATGATAGAACGTCGCCCCCAGCGAGTAGATGTCCGCGCGAAAATCGATGTCCAACTCTCCGCGAATCTGCTCGGGACTGATGTAGTACGGCGTTCCGAAGGCCCGCCCGGCCTCTGCCTGGGCCGCCTGGACGTCCGTCGCCACACGCGCCAGGCCCATGTCCGCAAGCTTGGCGACCCCGTCCTTGGTTATCATGATGTTCTTGGGCTTCACGTCGCGGTGGATCAGTCCCTGTGCGTGTGCGTGCTCAAGGGCGTGGGCAACCTGAATGATGATCTTGAGTGCCTCCTGCTCGGAGAAAACCTTTCCGCCGGTCAACTCATCATAAAGCGTGTGGCCCTCCACATACTCCATCACGAAGTAGTGATACCCGCC
>DAOVQV010000171.1 GCA_030628445.1 Phycisphaerae bacterium
GCTTCAGCTCAGACTATCCCGACGGGCGGATGGTTACGATGGCGCAGGCGAGGGTCTTCAACAACACCAGTTGGGACTTATGGACTCAGGACTGGCGAGTCCAGTTGGTACCCGTGACGCAACTGGATTTGTGGAAAGACGTCCTGGAACAGGGCGTCTATCAGAACCGTCTGGTCGATGAGAGATCTGTGGACCTGGAAGCGCTCAATGATTTCGTCCGAGCCCTCAGTCCGGACCTTGTTGACAGATACATGAATCACTGACGCAACTGAACCAGAGGTAGGTTGTCGATGATAAAGGCCGGTACATCTGAGGCCGAAAGATCTCGCGCCCGACGCGGCAGGGGTGCGGCGATGGTTGAGTTCGTATTAGCTATCCCGTTTCTCGCCACGCTGATCGGGCTTACCTTTTTCCTGGGTTGGGCGGTTCGGTGTCAACAGGACGTGATGATCTCGGCGCGGTATGCGGCCTGGCAAGGAGTGCTGAGGGGAACGACGCCTCTGCACAGCGACCTGAACGAGATGTTCTTTGCGAACAAGGCCGCGAGGGCGACCGTTGGCACCGGCGGCGGGCCGGACTCTACGCGCCGGGAACTAGTAGACGAGGTAGGGACGACAAGCACCTGGGCCTACGCCCTGGCCTATGAGGCCATATTCGGCGCCGACCCGTTTCCGGCCGGACGATCGGCGTTTGTCGAGGCGAGCTTTCCCACCGACGTGGCGCTGTGGCGGTATTTTGAGGGGAGTATCGGTAAGACTCATGCGCGCGACGGGCGCTGTTGGCGAAGGGGCCAGGCCGGTGTCGCACAAACGCTGCGCCTGCGGTTTCTGACCGAACTGGATCAGCGGCTACTTGGTGCCCGCCCGGAGGGATCAAAGCTCGCCGAGCGGATCCGCCGGCTCTATCTGAACGAATGGTGATGGGGGCTTGATAATGACGAAGCGGCCCCAAATGCAAGCACATTCAATCGGGCGCGGGTGGGCTGTAGGGATTGCGATATGTATCGTGGCCGCGGCCGGGGGTTTTGGCGCCTACCATGCGCTGCGATCGTCTGGGACGGGTCTTTTGGTGTCACCGGTGGGGCGGACGGGAGGCCTGGGCGGACTTGATGGGCAGGCGCGGGGCGTGTTGGATTCCCGCGCCTCGGTCACGCCAGCTGCCCTTCTCGCCGATCCGCTGGGTGCGGCGGGGCTTGAGGCGATCGGGCGCGACCCGGCCGATATCGGCCCACCGCCCGGCGCGGTCCGAAGGTTGGCGATTAAGCGGCACCTCGCCGGACAGGTCCGCCTCGAGGCCAGCTACGTCTGGTCCGGTGAACTTACCGCAGCCGCCCAACACTATTTACGCGTCCTTAAGTCAAGACAATATGAACTGCTGAACGATAAGTCCATACAGGACACCCAGCGAATCATCATCTGGGCGGACCGGGAAGATCGCGTGGTGGTATCCTTGCGAAAACAAACCCGCCAGGCGAAAATGGATAGTGTGGTGAACATCGTGCTGACCGTGTTGAGCCCTCAGCGGTAGCTTATAGCTTGTGAAAGGAAATCGCTCATGGCCCAGGAAGCTCCACCCATACAGAACAAGAAGCTGATTGTCATAGCGATCCTGCTGGGGGCGGTGGTGGTGGTGGTCTACAACGTCCACATCAGCGGGATACGCAAGGCGACAGAGGGGCGGAAGGTCAGGCTGCTTGAGGTCAACCGCGACATGGAACCCGGCGAGAAGATAACCGCCAAGGACCTGGACGTTCGTGAGCTTCACGAGCGTATTGTCGAGAACCTCACTTCCCCGGTCAGAGAGGATGAGCGGGAGTACATTGTCCGCAACGCCGTATTGAATCAGCCGGTGACGAAGGGGCAATTGCTCTTGTGGGGGCACATTACCGGAGACAAGGAAACGAATCCTTCAGCCAAGATTACTCCTGGGATGGTCGCCGTCGCCCTGGAGCTCGATCCGCAGAAATCGTTGGGCAATATCCTTCGTGTGGGCGACCGGGTCAATGTCGTGGGCTACTTACCTACCGGCGGCGCCGGTTATGAAGCTTCTCGGATCATCCAGGCGGTGAAGGTTCATACCATCGGCGGCCTGGGGCGGGCTGAAGCGGTCGGGAGGGGACGAAGACCCAGGAGCCCCGAAGGGATGCGCTCGTTCCGGTCGGTTACCGTTGAGGTACCCGTCGACGAATCGCTCAAACTCTACAATGTGCTCTCACACGTCAGGGGCGGGGTGGTTTGGCTGGAGCTGCGATTCGCCGATGAACCGTCGCCCCCCATTACTGAGAATGAGAAGGTCAACCCGGACCTCAAGAAGCTCGCAACAACCGCCGCACAAGGCCCGCCGTAACTGGCGGTGAGAGGCGGAAAAACTGCTCATGGAAATCTGGATATACAACCAATATACCAACGAGCGCCAGATCGTCAAGGTCGCCGACGAGGCCGTCACGATCGGGCGCGACGGGGCCAACGATGTGATCCTCCACAGTCCGTTCGTCTCGCGCAGGCACGCGCGGATCTTCAAGCAGGACGCCGGGTACTTCATCGAATCGCTGGGCCTCAACGGCGTGACCGTCGCCAACAAGCTCCTTGCCCACAAGGCTCGGACCAAGCTCGGTTACGGCGACGAGATCCGCGTGGGCGAGTTCAGCGTCTACATGATGGCCCCGACCGCCAGGCGGATTACGCCCGCCGAGCGCGTAGTGTCACCCCGCAAAAGGGTCGTCGAACTCGAACAGAAGATGCACGCCGAGCTGCTGGAGCGGATGAACCTGCGCGTGACCGGCCAGGCCGGTTCCGCCGATCACCAGCACGCCGCGCTTCTGAAGCGCTCGCTGGCGAAGATCATCAAATCGTACCGGGACGAGGTCGACGATGAGATGGCCTTGGACCTGGTGCGCCAGTACCTGTGGCGCCGCCTTGTCATGGAGCTGTCGCGGCGGGCGACGGGCAAGTTGATGTACACCTACGGCTTCGAGGATTCCGACCTGCTGGAGTCCAAACAGGAACAAGCGATCGCGGCCATGGTCGCCGACGCCATCAGCTTCTTCCCGCTGCGGATCGGTGCTCATACGTTCCAGGAGGATATGGGCGTAGTCGAGGCAGGCTGGCCCGATCAGATGAAGAAACTCACCGAGAAGATCTCGCCTGAACTTGGCGATTACATAATCACGCGGATGCTCTCCAAGGAGATTGAGGACGTCGTGCTGGGATACGGGCCGCTGCAGGACCTGCTGGAGATGCCCAACGTCAACGAGATCATGGTCGTCGGTAAAGACCGCGTCTACATCGAAAAGGACGGCGTAGTCCAAGACACCGGCCGCAGCTTCTTCTCCGACGAGATCGTTCAGAGCATCATCGAACGGATCATCGCACCGGTCGGGAGACGGATAGATCGCTCTAGTCCGCTGGTCGATGCTCGCTTACCCGACGGGTCGCGCGTCAATGCAATCATAAACCCGCTGTCTCTTTCAGGCCCTACGCTGACGATCCGAAAATTCGCGCGAATCCCGTTCACCATCGACGATCTGGTCGAGCGAGACACGCTGAACGAACCCAGCGCAAACTTCCTCCGCGCATGCGTGCTGGGGCGGAAGAACCTGATGATCTGCGGCGGGACCGCCAGCGGCAAGACGACCACCTTGAATGTCCTGAGTAATTTCATCCCGGCGACTGAGCGCATCGTCACCATCGAGGATTCCGCCGAGCTGCAGCTTCCCCAGGAGCACCTGGTCCGCCTGGAGACCCGTCCGGCGAACGTCGAGGGTCGCGGAGCCTATACCATCCGCGAGCTTCTCCGCAACACCCTGCGGATGCGCCCGGACCGGATCATCATCGGCGAGTGCCGCGGCCCCGAAGCGCTCGATATGCTTCAGGCGATGAACACCGGGCACGACGGATCACTCAGCACCATCCACGCCAACACCCCCGAGGACATGCTGCTGCGGTTGGAGACGATGGTGATGATGGCTGTGGAGATGCCGATTCGCGCGATTCGCGAGCAGGTTGTCGCCGCCCTTGATGTGATAGTGCAGATCGCCAGGCTTACCGACGGGCGGCGGCGGGTCACGCACATCAGCGAGATCGTCGGGATCGACCCGGATACGGGGCGGATCGTCATCGAGGACGTATTCGTGCTGCGGCCCAAGGCGGGTCAGGGCCTCGCAGA
>DAOVQV010000342.1 GCA_030628445.1 Phycisphaerae bacterium
GATCTGGTTTACGTGACCGGTTATGCGATGTCGAAGCGCCCGGTCTACACGATGCCGTGCGAAGACGAGCCGTCCGTCTCGGGATCATTCGACTTGTTGTATCGCGGCGTGGAGATCACGACGGGCAGCCAACGAATTCACAACTACGAGCAGCTTGTCGGTGCCCTTCGAGCCGCGGGGCTGGAGCCGGACGATTACGCCGACTACTTGCTTGCGTTCAAACACGGCATGCCGCCACATGGTGGGATGGGCATGGGCCTGGAGCGACTGACGGCCATGATCCTCGGCCTGTCCAACGTCAAGGCTGCGTGCCTGTTCCCGCGGGATCGCAATCGCTTAACGCCGTAGTCGGTCGTTTTATACACAGCAAAGGCAAAGCGCGGCTGGTAGTCAAATCAGCCGCGCTTTTTTTCTTCAGACCAAATAACCGGCCCGACAATAACTGACTATCCAGCGGCGGAGCGCTTTGTTTGAGCTACTGCTCCCAGCTCCATTCGGGGTCTCGGGACATCTCGTATTCGTAGAAGCACTTTGCGATGCGGTCGGCCATCAGATCGGCCAGTAGCCTCGTCAGTTTCAGCCTGTAGCTCGGGGCCGATTCTGCACTGATGGGCGTCTCGACGGGGTCGATGGGATGTCCGTCGGGTCGGTCCTTCGGCCAGAGCCGCCCGGCCTCGACGTCGACGACCTTGACCGTAGTTTCGAACTTCCCCTGCCACAACGGACTTGCCCGGTCATCCTTCAGCTGAAACCTGTCGATCTGGACATAGAGGACCACGTCGGCGCCGCAGAGCTTCCCGATCTCGCTTACGGACAGCAGACCGAACTTAGGGGTTGAGGTGACCACATCAAGGAGCTTCTGGTAGGGGATCGTCTCGTCGGCGATCTTGTTGGCGCCGATCTGCTCGTTCAGCCGTTTGGTCAACTCAGCCTTAATCGAAACGTCTTGCAGCGCGCCGGCCGGATCGTCCGCGAACACCAGCACCTTTGTCCCTCTCGGGATGGTGTAGAGGGCCTTGGTCTTCTGCGGCGGGGCGAACTGGGCCACGAACCACGCGATCCCAGGACCACAACCCGGGACGCCCAGCAGTGAGGCCGCGATAAGAACAACGAAGCTGAAGCTGCAAGACTTGCTCATGGCTCCTTGGGCACCTTGTGTTTGTAGAACTTCTTTGCAAGCTTCTCGGCGAACAGCCGCTCGACGTTGTATCGGATCTCCCTGTCGTCCTGGGACAGCTGCCCGACGGGGGTCTCTGGGTGCGTTGCGGTAAGGTCCCCGGCGTACCAGGCGCGGCCCTGGCGCTCGGGTTGCGAGACGTCCCAGATGCTCGCCTCAGCCACTATGTGTCCCTGATACAGATGCATAGCGCCCGGCCGCCGGGTGGCGAACTCAATCAGCGTCACATACAGCACGAAGTCCACGTCCAGGTCCTTACCCAGACGGGTCTTTTCTATCGTGTCCCAACGGACGTGCTCGGCCTGGTATTTCAGTACTCTTTTGGGATCCAGCACCGTGATGTGCTTTACTTGCTCGCGGAGTTCCTCGGCGATGGCGTGTGACAGTTCCGAAGCCGCCCAAGGGTGCTCAAACTGCACTTTCTGGTCGGAGTATATGACGACCGCGACGCTATGGCCCTCCAGGCCGTCAAATTCCGCCTCGACCTTCTTCGTCGGGCCCTCAGGGGCGATGAGATACCCAAAGTAACCCAGAATGTTACACCCGCCCAGCAGCGAAAGGGCAAGGACCGCTGGAATCAGTACCCACGGCTTGTTTGTCATCTTGATCTTGGGAGCCTTTCTTGGTGCGTATCATGGAACCGGTAGCCGTCCGGTCGCGTATCCCGTAAGCAGCTTTAAGGCCCACCCACCCAGCAGGCCTATAATTCCCGCCGCGACCCACCAGGGCCCCACCCGCAGCTTGCTTATGAGCTTACGTCCTGTAATGAGCTCGGCCGTCCCTGCTAAACCTAGTATAACCGCCAGCGCAAATACGACAATCCCAAATGGGTGGGCCCAGAAGGCCCCGATCAGCTCACCGTGGGCCATCGCCGCCACTGACGTGGTCAGACC